>JAPKZJ010000065.1 GCA_026393855.1 Candidatus Aminicenantes bacterium | reverse complement strand
ATCTGCAAAGCCGGTTTCTCGGCCCGAAAACTAGCCTCGTATTTTCCGATCGGGTCGAACCGGGTGACCCGCTGGCTTCTCATGTCCAGAACATGGATCCGGCCTTGACCGTCCACATCGATGAAGAAAGGTGTATCGTAATCGCCAGGACCCTGTCCTTTGCGGCCGACTTGGCGGATAAATTTGCCTTTGGCGTCGAAGACCCGGATGCAGACGTCGCCCCGGTCGCTGACGTAAACCGTCCCGTCGGCTCCGAGGCGGATCTCGAAGGGCTGATTGACGAGGTCGCCTTGGGGGTCGTTGTCGCCCCCCACCGACCAAAGCTCCGTCAGCTTGGGGGTCACGACGCCGTCGCGCGGCTGGATCGGATTGGAAACCATTTTAATGGGCGCCGCGGGCTTGGTTTGCGGGACCGGAGCATCCGACGCAGCAGCCGTCCTTATCAAGCCAAAGGCAAGAACGGCCGCGATGACCGGCCATGCGGAATTCCGGGATCTCAAGAAAACGGCCATGGACAAACCCCTCCTCGACGAACCATCGTCATTAGTATTACGATCCTGCACCGCAATTTGTTTAGTTTCGAAGCGGTTTTTTTCAGGCGGCTTCATAGCCCGGCCAAGCGGAACTTCAGGAGCCGCAGCGGGACTCCGCTCGCCCCAAATTCCTCGGCCAGTGTCGTGAGATATTCCCCATCGAAGATCGGCCCGGCTTCGCCCGGGCTGAAGGTGATCCGGTACTTCCCGGTCTCGATCTTGGCTTCTCGAACAAGCTCTCCGCTGGGGGAGAAGATTCGGACGATAGGGGCATTTCCTTCTTCGGGAAATGAAAAGACGAGGAATCGACCCTGGCGGTCGATAAAAAAGTTGAAATAATAAATGCCGGGATCATTCTGGCCGATCACGACAGCTAAAGCTTTCTCGCGAGGTGGAGGAGTATAGCCCAAGTAAGAGCCATATATTGTCACGGTCCCATCCTTCGATTTCGTGCTGATCGTGAGGTTCATCGGCAGCGCAGCCTGAATTCGGAACGATCGCAGTTGCTTGCCGATCGCATCGAAGACCTCTATTTCAGGCCAGTTCGTGAATCCCGCGGCGAATTCTCCCGCACCCAGCCCCCGTACAAACGGCCGGATGCGCGCGTAGGGTGCTTGGGCGCTTACCTTTTTTCCGTCCTTAGTCTCATATGGCTTGGGTTCCTTTTCAGGCATGTCTCTGATGACGGTCTCGCGCCCGGTCTTTAAATCCACCAGGGCGATGACATGAAGATTCGGGGCATCAGTCCGCTCGACCCAGCCGGCGACTACAGCGGTCGTTTCATTCAACGGGACCAGACAGTCGACCGGGTGGTCGATGGCCGCTTCCCGGACGAGCTTGCCGTCCAGGTCGAAGACGCGGACACGCCCCAATTCGGATACGAACAGAAGCTTGTCATTCCAAAGCGAAAGCCACGACGGCCGGTTATAAATGGTCAAGGCCTTCGCCTCGCGGCGCCCCTTCTTCCAGAGCCGTTCTTGGAACCGACCATCGGCTCCGAAGATGAGGAAATTGTACGTCCGGGTGTCGGTCACCATCAGGCGGCCGTCCGGGAGTCGGATCAGGTCTTTATATGATCCGCGGCGCTCATAATCCTTGAAAAGCTTTTCCCAGTCCGCGCCTAGGGCGAAATCCTTCACTTTCTCGAGGCGGATGACCTGGAGCGGAGGAGTCTGGGCGGGAGCCTGGCCTTCGGTCGCTGCCGCTTGACCCGCCGCAGTCACAGGGATGAGAAGCCAGAGCAGAAGCCAACGAATGTTCATAATGCTTTTCCCCCTTCGGCGACCCGGCGGACCGTGCCATCGCGGGTCGTCAGAAAAGTCTCCCGTGTGCCTCGCGCCGCATCTTCGACGGTAACGATGAGCCGCCCTTCGACCCAATCTCTTAACGGATCGGGGAAATCATCGATCGTCACTATCTCCGATGTCGTCGGCTCGAGAGTCCAGGGCGCCTTTGACGGCGATAGGAGCAAAACGGCCGCCAGGATAGCCGATCCGGCGGCGGCCGGAATGAGGAATCGCAGGAAACGCGGACGGGAACTGCGGCTGGAGGCCGGTCGGATGGTTCCATTAATGGGCGACTGTGCAGCGGGAAGGGCGTCGCAAACCGGAACGGCGGCCATAGGGAGAGCCGCACCGATCTGACTTCCCAGAAGCTCTTCCTCGGCATAGAATTCCCGGCACGCCGGACAGGCGGCGAGATGAGCCCGTATAGCCTCGGCAGCGGACGCGTCGAGGCCGCCGTCGCGCCAATCGAAGACTTGCCTTCGGCAGGATTTACAATTCATGGGTTTTCTCCCCATCCGGGACGAGCGGAACATCCGCCTCCCGGACGATCGCGGACTTGACCCGGCGCAAAGCGTGATGGAGCCGGGATTTGACGGTTCCCTCGGAGGCCGAGATCAGGGCGGCGATTTCAGCGATCTTCCGGCCTTCGACATAGCGCAGATGCAGGACTTCGCGATGCTTGACGGGAATCCCTCCGAGAGCGACGCGAAGGCTCGCAAGGCGGGGGTCTCCGCCGGATTCCACCATCGGCGCCGCGGCGCATTCGGAAGAATAGCGAACCGCCGTCGATGCCCAACGAAGAAAGCGGCGGCGCCGGCGACAATGGAGCAGAAAACGGCGGCGCAGAATGCCGTAGAGCCAGGTATAGGGGGCGGACCGCCCCTCGAACCGGGCCAGCGATCCCACCGCCTCCGCCAGTGTCTCCTGGACCAGTTCCTCCGCCTCGACCCGATCGCCGCAGAGCGCCAGGGCCGAAGCCAGAAGGCGCGCGTGATAAGCCGCGGCCCATTCGGCCAAAGCCTTGGGATCGACTTCGCTCTTCATCTTCTCTATGTAACCGATCCGGCCAGAAGGTTCAAATCGGAGGGCTTGGGGAATTGCATTGACAAGCTTCCCGGCCGGCCGCTATAGTCTCGGTCCGGAGGACCGCCATGCTCGTTCTCGATGACCGCTTCTCGCTCGAGGAATTCATCGCCGTCGTGCGCCGGGGGCGGCGGGTCGACATCGGTCCCGCCGCGCGCGAGCGCATCCGGCGGGCCCGGGATCGAGTCGAGGCCATCCTGGCGGTCGGCATCCCCGTCTACGGCGTCAATACGGGCTTCGGCAAGTTCCAGAACACCCGCATCGAGGCGGACAAACTCAAGGATCTGCAGAGAAACCTGATTCTCTCCCACGCCATCGGGGTCGGCGAGCCGTTCCCGGCCGAGGTAGTGCGCGGCATGCTGCTCCTTCGGGCCCAAAGCCTGTCGCTCGGCCACAGCGGCGTCCGGGAGGAAGTCGTCGAGGCTTTGCTGGCTTTCCTCAACCACGGCATCCATCCGGTCGTTCCTTCGCAAGGCTCGGTCGGATCGAGCGGCGACCTGGCGCCTTTGGCCCATATGGCATTGGCCCTTATAGGCGAGGGAGAGGTCGAATATCGGGGCACGGTGCGGCCGTCGGCCGAAGTGCTGGCCGAGACAGGGCTCTCCCCTCTCGTCCTCGAGGCTAAGGAGGGACTAGCCCTCATCAACGGTACCCAAGCCATGACTTCGCTGCTGGCGTTGTTTATAGCCGATGTCCGGACTTTCCTGACGACGGCCGATATCGCGGCCGCGATGAGTGTGGAGGCTCTCAAGGGCAGCCACGCCCCGTTCGAGGAGGCGGTCATCGGACTCCGGCCGCATCCGGGCGCGGTCGAAACGGCCGCCAATATGCGCGCGCTCTTACGCAACTCCGAGATCCGACTGTCTCACGAAAGCTGCGCCAAGGTCCAGGACGCATATTCACTGCGGGCCGTTCCCCAGGTCCACGGCGCCAGCCGGGACGCCATCCGCCACATCGAGGAAGTCCTGCGGGTCGAGATGGGCTCGGTCACCGACAATCCGCTGGTTTTCCCGGAGGAAGGCCGGGTCATCTCGGGCGGGAACTTCCACGGCCAGCCCTTGGCGCTGGCGGCCGACTACGCGGGCATCGCCGCGGCCGAGCTGGCTTCCATCAGCGAGCGGCGGGTCGAGCAGATGCTGAACCCCGCTTTGAGCGGCCTGCCGGCCTTCCTGGCCGAACAGGGCGGGCTGCACAGCGGGTTGATGATCTCGCAATACACGGCGGCTAGCCTGGTTTCGGAGAACAAGATCCTGGCCCATCCGGCCAGTGTGGACAGCATCCCGACCAGCGCCAACCAGGAGGATCACGTCTCGATGGGCACGATCGCCTGCCGGAAGGCACGGCAGATCCTGGAGAATTCGATGTGGGTGTTGGCCATCGAGATCGTTTCGGCGGCCCAGGCGCTGGACTTCCACAAGCCGCTGCGGCCGGGCGCAGGAGTGGAGGCCGTCTATGACGCGGTGCGGGCCGCCGTCCCGCATCTATCGACGGATAGGTACCTCAAGCCAGAGGTATCGAAGGTCCGGGAGATGATCCGCCGCGGCGATTTCGTCCGTGCCGCGGAAGCTGTCTCCGGCCCCCTTAAATAGGGGTCAGGTCTTAAGTTATAAGTTTTCTTACGCCAAAAAACGGCAACTACTATCAAAAAAGGCCATAACTAATATCTTAAGACCTGACCCCTACCCTAGGCAGGCGGCCGGAATCCAGCCGCGTCTGCCGCGGGAATCTTCGGCCCATATCCAGCCCGATTCCTCTTCCAATAAAATTAGCCTCTCCCCCGCCTCGACGGTCAGCTCGGTCGAATCATAATCCCGACGCATGCGGCCTTGCTCGGGCTCCTCCGCCGGCGCTCCCGAGGCGGATTCCAATAGGGGCTCGATGAACGCTTCGGGAATCCAGGCCGCCTCACCTCCCGGGCCGCGGCACCACAGCCAGCCGGGGAATTCAGAATCCGCCTTTAGGATCCATACGGGATCGCCGGATTCAAGCCTCACCGCGTAGGGATATGAGGCGGTCCATGCCTGGACAACCAGCGCCGGCGAACCGGACGGTCTCAATCCCATACCGCAAAACGCAAGACGCGACCCCTTATTTGGGGCCGCCGCCGAAATAGATCAGCGAGAAGGCCACGATAGCCAAGACGATGAGCGAAAGGACGACTTCCTTCCAGCCCCAAGTGGCCCGCGAGGCGGCCTTGTCCTTAGCCACGGTCGTGGCATAGGTCAAGCCGTTGAGCTTCTCGTAGTCCGGCTTCTTGGTCAGCAGACTGACCACGATCATGACCACGATGCAGACGACGAACAGGATGATCGAGAAATAGAGGAAGTTGATCGAAGCGAAAGCCTTGAAGAAGCCGCTCAGATGGGCTTTGTTGAGCTCCAGGAAAATGCGAGACATCCCGACCACGAACCCTCCGATGAGGGTCGTTAGCGCGGCCGGCCCATTGATCCGTTTCCAGAAAATGCCGAGCAGGAAGACGGCCGCAATAGGCGGCGCGATATAAGACTGGACGCTCTGGAGGTAGTGATAGAGCTGGCTGGAGATGGCCTTCATCAGCGGGATCCAGGCCAAACCGGAAGCGCACAGCACCACGGTCGCGATCCGCCCGACCCCGACCAGCTTCTTTTCGCTGGCCTCCGGATGCCGCTTTTTGTAGATATCCATTGTGAACAAGGTCGAGCTGGAGTTAAAGGTCGAGGCCAACGAGCTCATCAACGCCGCCAGCAGGCCGCCGGCGACCAGGCCGCGCAGGCCGATCGGGATGAGGGTGGCGACCATGGTCGGGAAGGCTTGGTCTGGCGAGGCCAGCGTGATCTGGCCGGACTTGGCCAGAACGTAGGCCATGACGCCGGGCAGGATGAAGATGTAGAACGGCAGGAGCTTAAGGAACGAGGCAAAGATCGTCCCCCGCCGGGCTTGCTGCTCATTCCTCGCCGCGAGGGCCCGCTGGACGATGTATTGGTCGGTGCACCAGTACCAGAGCCCGACGATGGGCGGCGCAAAGACCATCCCCGGCCACGGGAACTCGGGATGGTTGGCCGGCAGGAAGAGAGTCAGGTGGTCGGCGCCTGCGGCATGAACGAAGGCCGACCAGCCGCCGATCTTGATCAGACCGGCCACGGTCACGATGAGAGAGCCGGCGATCAATATGATCGTTTGTAGAGCCTCGGTATAGACGACGGCCTTCATCCCGCCCAGGACCGTGTATATGCCGGTCAGGACGACGATGATCAGGGCGCCCGTCCAGAAGCTGATGCCCATCAACGCCTGAAAAACGACGGCGCCGGCATAAACATTGACGCAAATCTTGGTAAAGACATAGGCGATCAGGGTGATGCCCGAAAGAAACCAGCGGGCCTTGGGCGAATACCGGAGCTCCAGAAACTCCGGCATGGTGAAGACCTTGCTCCGCATATAGAATGGGATGAAGAACCAGCCCAAGGCCAGGACCAGCCAGGCATGGAGCTCGTAATGCCCCATCACGACGCCTGTCTGCGCGGCCGTGCCGGCCAGGCCGACGATGTGCTCGGCCCCGATGTTGGAGGCGAAGATCGAAGCGCCGACGACGAACCAGCCGACGTGGCGGCTGGCCAGGAAGTAGTCCTCGGTGTTTTTCTGCTTCTGTTTGAAGCTCCAGAAGGAGATGCCCAGAACGACCGCGAAGTACGCGGCGACGACGACCCAATCGATGGGCGTGAAATTGATCATGCCATGCCTCCCGACCCGGGGGATTCGATTATCGGGGCATGTATATCATGAATGGGGTCAGGTCTCAACATTCAACATTCGAGGTTTCTTGTAATTAACAACGAATTTTCCCGCTCGCACTGACGGCTCGGAATCGGCGCCGAAAGCTTGGGAGAAATGTTGAATGTTGAGATCTGACCCCTCCTAATCTTAAAGAGAAATCATGATCGGCTCGGGCTCCTCTTCAAAAACGAGAGGAAGCCGCGGGTAGACGAATTGTCGCTGGTAGATCTCCAGGCCGGCCGCGACGGATGTCAGCATCGCCAGACAGACGACGAACTTGCCAACGCTCTTAAAGAGGGCCGTTTCGAGCGCAGTCAACAGCCCGAAGATTAGGAAGAAAGCCACGCTATACGGCAGCCAGCGTGAATAAAGCCGCGCCTTGCCCGGGACGACATGACAGGCGAAAGGGATGCGGGCGTACTTCCAAAAAAGGACCTCCGTGAATAATGCCGCCCAGGCCAGAGAGTAAAGGGCGTGCAGGATCGCCGGCCCCGCCCCCCACAATCGGCCATAGACAAGACCCGTGAAGATACCAAAGGGCAGGAGGAAACAAGCCGCGATGAGCTTCTTCACGGCCAGATAATACGGTCGGCGGTCTTCCCGTTCGGTCGCCCGAAAGATCCAGTTGGCTTCAGCCGCGAAGGGGACGTTAAAAACCGACCGCAGACTCATTAAGAGGAAAAAGCCGAGCACCAACGGAGCCCCGAGGACGTTGATTCCGGCCGTCCGCGGGCTAGTCAAGTCCGTCCGCGGCAGACCGATGATGAGGAATAGCCCGGCCAACGAGACGACCAGAGAGCCGGCCAGCCGGACTTTATGGAGGGCGCTGCGGCGGATCGTTCCGCCGACGAAATGGAAGACCGCCTTCTCCACGGGATTCAGAAAGAGCATCCGATCGATCCCTCCACTCAAAACGCGACGAACCTCCGGCCAGATTCGCGCCCGCGTCCGGACCTCGCCGGCCTTGGCCAGATGGCGGCGGTAACCGAAGGACATGGCCATTCGATCAGCGACGGCCAGGATAAGCAGGGCCGCCAGCCCGATGTTCGCCCCGGCCGCATAGAACGGGTCGGAGCGCCCGATCAGCGTTTCGTAGATCGAGACGTACCAAACCGGCGGCCACCAAAGGAGGGCCAGCGGATGTACTTCCCGCGTCCGGTCGACGAGGTCGAGAAAGGCTTGGAGGGCCCGCGCATCAGTCAAAACCAAGGCCATGACCATGATGACGGTCAGCGCCATAACGAATCGCAAGCCGAGAGATATGGCCCGGAAGACTCGGGCTCCCAGAACGGCCAGCAAAACGGCTTCCAAGAAAAGAAAGAAAAGAAAAACGAAGGCGAAGGCGGCTGCGGCCGCCGCCACATGCGCGACGCAGTAAGCGGCCAGGCTCCGCAACGAATCACCGGTCCAGCGCGGCAGGAAAATCGCCACGCCGAAGACCGATAAGAAGCAGACGGCGGCGGTATACATCGCGACAAAAAGGGCGAAGGCCGCGAACTTGGAGGTGATGATCGTCTCGGGTTTCACCGGCAGGGGTGTCAAGTTCAGGTGATCGCGCAGGTCGGGAAACAGGACGTCCCATTCCAAAACCACGGCCAAGGCCAGAAAGAGCATGAAGAAAGTCAGGAAAACGAGCTTCTCCCGCCAGGACTGCCCCTGATCTTGGACAAAAATGTATGGTATGAAGAGCCTGTTGGTCACAAACCAGCCCAGGGCCGCGATCATGGCCAGGAGCACGTAGACTTTTTCTTTCATCTGCTCGGCGAACGGAAAAACATCGTTCTGAAACAGGCGCTGGAAAAAATGGCGGGTCAGGACGAGAATCTGCCGAGGCCGTCCCCGCAGGCGGCCGGCCCAATACTCGAACCGCAGGGCTTCGGCCATCGCCTCAGCCTCTCATGACCGCGATGATGTCGCGGGCCATGGCGTCCGTGTCGGCCTGGGCCGTGAGCTGGCTGAAGATCTCGACCAGCGAGGGCAGCTTCATCAGCGTCCGCAAGTCGGCGACGGAATCGTCGGCCACGACCCTTCCCTTATGCAGAATGATGACCTTGGTGCAGAGCTTCTCGGTCACCTCCAGGACATGGGAGGAATAGATGACGATCTTGCCTTCGCCCGCCAAGCGCAGAACCAGATCGCGGATGATCAGACCGGTCGTCACGTCCAGGCCCGAGAGAGGCTCGTCGAGGAGGAGCACATCCGGGTCGTGCAGCAGGGCGGCGGCGATGAGGATCTTTTGCCGCATACCTTTGGAGTAGGCGCCGACGGCGTTGTCGCGATCGGCGTCCAGTCCGAAGACCTTCAGGAACCCCATGGCTTTGGCGAACAAGCGGCTTTCCGGGATCTCGCGCAGGCGGCCGACCAGAAGAAGATAATCCAGCCCGCTTAGATGCGGATAAATCTCGGCCTGTTCGGGTATGTACCCCAGGCGGCTGCGGAAAGCGTAGAGGTCCTTACGGATCTCCCGGCCGTCGTAGAGAATCGAGCCCTCCGAGGGCTCGAGCAGACCGGCCAGCATCTTGATCGTGGTCGACTTGCCGGCCCCGTTAGGACCGAGATAGCCCAGAACTTCGCCCGGCTTGACGACGAAGCTGACGTTGTCGACGGCCGGAAAAACATTGTATCGCTTGGTCACCCCGCCGAGCTCGAGCATGGGCGCCGCCTCCTCTTCCCTTGCCAATAGCCTACCCAAAACCATTCCAGCAAACAACGTGCCAGGACGTTCTCCCAACGATATGGGGAAAGAACGAGCCGGCCGCGATTGAAGCGTAAAGCATCTTTACGATGCGATGGGCTTCCGGCATGGTCGGATAAAGAGTTATCGGCTCGAGTCTAAGAAAAGGCGAGGTCCCCACGCACTCGCTTCGCGAGTGCTCGGGACGACAGATTAAAGCAAATACAATTGCCGCCAAACGAAAGAAGGGGGCGGCCCCTAAGGACCGCCCCCGGAGTTCTTGTTATTCTTACTTGACGCCGGTCGGATCGGGCAGAATGACGGCCTTGCCCGTGATTTTCCGGCCGTCGACCAGAAGCGCCACCGTGTACTCGCCCTCGGGGGCGGCCGGACCGCCGGCCCCGCGGCCGAAGCGGGAGCGCTGCGAAGACGCAGCCTGTTTTTCGGCGTCGCTCAAGTCCCGGCTCATGTTCCATATCACCGCGTTGAGGCCCGCGTCGGCCGAGCCCTTGATTTCGCTGACCACCGTAGCGCCCTTGAGGATCTGGACCTTAACCTCGCCTGCAGGCTTGGCCTTGAGATAGTAGTTGATCGCGATCCCGGCGGGCTCGCTAACGCCGGCCAGGTTGGTTCCGGCGGACTCGCGCCGCAGCTCGCGGTTCCAGCGGATCCTCGGCTCAACCGCGCAGAGGTAGGCGTCTGCGGCCACGGCCTGCGGGGTCATCTCTTCCAAGGCCGAGATGTCTGCGATCCAGGCCGAGCGCCCATGCGTGGCCACGATCAGATCGTTCTCGCGGGGATGGATCTTGAGGTCTTGGATGGCCACGGTCGGCATATTGGCCTTCATCCGGGCCCAGCTCTTGCCTCCATCGAGGCTCGTCCACACCGCAAAGTCGGTGCCGGCGAACAGGAGCAGCGGGTTCTTGGGATCCTCGCGGATGACGTTGACAGGCTCGTTGGGCAGGTTGGCCGCGATCGAAGACCAGGTTTGGCCGAAGTCGGTGGTCTTGTACAGGAACGGCTTGAAGTCGTCGTTGCGAAGCCCGGTATAAGCGACATAAGCCGTGCCGGGATCGGAAGCCGAAGCTTCGACTCGGCTGACCCAGTAGCCCGGGTTGCCGGCGATCTTATCGCTGACCTTAGTCCAATTCTTCCCGTCGTCGCGGGTCACCCAAACCAGCCCGTCGTCCGTGCCGACCCAGAGCAGGCCGGATTGGAGCGTCGATTCGGCGAAGGTGGTGATGGTGCAGTACTGGATATTGCCGTCGCCGCCGGTGCCGTTGGGCATCTTGACTTTATCGTTGGTGGTCAGATCGGGGCTGATCTCAGTCCAGGTTTCGCCCCTATTCATCGACTTCACGACGATGTTGCCGCAATGATAGACAACGTTAGGATCGAAATAGGAGACATGGATCGGTGCACACCAATTGAACCGCTTCATGGCGCCGCCCCGGTAGGCAATGCCTTTGGTCTCGCCGGTCTGCAGGTCGAGCCGGGACAGCGGCCCGAACTGGCTCTCGTTGTAGAGATAGCGATTCGTCTTCCGGTCGAAGGCGTTGTACATGCCGTCGCCGCCGCCGACCGTCGTCCAATCCTCGTAGTCGATGGCCGCGCCGTTCTTGTTGCTGCTGGGGCCGATCAGCGAACCATTGTCCTGCAGCCCACCGGCGATCCGGTACGGGAAGGACATGTCGTAGTCGACGGCATAGAACTGGGCCACCGGCATGTGATCCGGCCGGTGCCAGGCTTTGCCGCCGTCGAAGGTCACGCCCAGGCCGTGGTCGTAGCCCAGGATCATGTGCTTGGAGTCGGCGGGGTCGATCCAGAGGGCGTGATTGTCGCCGCCGAAGCGCCAAGTCGGGCCCCAGGTTTTGCCTCCGTCCTTGGATTCCTGAACCGAGACCGACAGCGCCATGACGTGTTTGTCGTCGTTGGGATCGACGATGACGTCGGCGTAGTAATAGCCGGGGCCGGAGCCGATGCTCTGTTTCTCCGGGCTGACCTTGCGCCAAGCCGCGCCGGCGTCGTCGGTCCGGTATAGCTCGCCGTCGACGATGCCCGTGCTCGATTTGCCTTCAAGGATTTCCTTCCAGCGGGCTTCGGGCGCCACTCCGGGCTTATTGACGTTTTCGATGACCGCGTAAAGGACGGACGGTTTCTTGGGATAGACGGCCAGGCCGATGCGGCCGAGCATGCCGGTCGGCAGTCCGCCGGCCAGCTTGGTCCAGGTCCGGCCGCCGTTGGTCGATTTGTGAATGCCGGAGCCGGGGCCGCCGATCATGTACGTCCAAGGCAGACGCAGCTTGTCGTATGTCGCGGCGTAAACCGTGGCGGGATTCTTGGGGTCGAGAACGACGTCGCTGGCGCCGGTCCGGTTGTCGACGAAGAGGACCTTGGTCCAGGTCTTGCCGCCGTTCACGGTCTTGAAGAGGCCCCGCTCGGGGTTTTCGGAGTATAGATGGCCGAGCGCCGCTACGTAGACGACGTCGGGGTCGGTCGGGTGGACGACGATCCGCGCGATATGGTGCGATTCGGGCAGCCCGACGTTCTTCCAGGTCTTGCCTGCGTCGATGGACTTGTAAATGCCGTCGCCCCAGTAGGTCGAGCGCGAGCTGTTGGCCTCGCCGGTTCCCAGGTAGAGAACGTTCGGATCGGAAGGGGCTACGGCCACCGCGCCGATCGAATAGGTTTTTTCGAAGTCGAAGATCGGCTCGAAGGTTTCGCCGTGATTGACGGTCTTCCACAGCCCGCCCGAGCCGGCCGCCGCGTAAAACGTCCCCGGCTGTTGGAGCGGGACGGCGAAGGCGACGAAGCGGCCGCCTTGGGCCGACGGGCCGACGGGCCGATAAGTGATGGTCTTAAATAGGTCCGGGGCGGCCCCGGTCTGGCCGCTAAGAACCGTCGCCCCGACGAGCGGGACGAGGAGAACGGCCAGGGCCAGCTGGCGAAGGGTGGATTTCCGGGAATGCATGAATCCTCCTTTGGATTGAGGGGCAAGGCGAGACTTCGACAAAGTGAAACATTGAATATCACAAGCCGGGAAGCCCGGTCAATCGGCCGCGCCCGCCGAAAAGCCTTGCTCGAATCGGGTCGGCCCCGTTAAAATCGGAGGGAATCCAGACAGCGAGGCAGCCATGATCACAACCGACTACGCCACGACCCAGGCCATCCGGGCCCTCAAGGATCACGGCATCCCCTTCGTCATCCACGCCTACAAGTACGAGGAGCGCGGCGGCACGCCCGTGGCGGCCCGGGAGCTCGGTGTGGACGAGCACGCGGTGATCAAGACGCTGGTCTTTGAGACCGACGCCCGCGAGGCGCTGCTCGTCCTGATGCACGGCGATAAAGAAGTCTCGACCAAAGCCCTGGCCCGCCTCCTCGGCGTCAAGGCCGTCACGCCCTGTTCACCCGACGCCGCGAACAAGCACACCGGCTATATGGTCGGCGGTATCTCCCCGTTCGGGACCCGCAAGCGCCTGAAAGTCTACATGCAGACGACGATCGCCGGCTTGCCGAAGATCTACATCAACGCCGGCAAGCGCGGACTGCTGGCCGAGATCGCACCCGCCGACGCCGTGAAAATCCTGGCGCCGATTCCCGCCGACGTCGCCGTCTGAAGCAGCCCACGGGCCGGCGCATTCCCCACCGGCCCCCATTCGCCGCAAGTTCGGGCTTTCGGCCCCGACCCGTTTCCTGATATGCTTGGCTGGAAAATGGGAGGGCCGGCATGCGCCTTTACGAGCTCCATATCTCGCGGCGAGCCCGCGAAGCCTACTCCTTCGACGAACCCCTGTTCGCCTTCGACGGCCGCGCCATCCTGGCCGATTTCGGAGCGGGACGAAGGCTGGCCTTCGCGTTCAACTCCGCCCATCCGGCCGAACGGGCCGTCAAAGCGGGCCAAATCAACGCGCTCGGCCTGATCCAGGAGCTCCAGCACGCCGTCGTCCAGGCCTATCGGGAGCAATTCAATCCCCGCGCCTTCGGCCAGGCCTTGGAGAGCCTCGCCGGCTCCATCGGCCCGGACGGCATCGAGACGGTCCTGCGCCGCTGCGTCGACGATTTCCCGCCCATGGCGGTCTACCGCCGCGAGGCCGACGCCGTCGAGTATCTGGACGCAAGCGCGGATGGGGCGGCCCATCGCGAGATCGTCCTGGAAGAGGCGGCCCTCCTCCGTCTGGCCAACCTCAACCCCGCCGCCGCTCCCCTGCGGGAGCTGTTCGATGACACGCCGCTCGCCGAAACTGTCGCTTACGCCGGCCTGCTCGATTCTCTTCGCGCATTTTTCGCCGTTCAGCCGCCTATCGGTCCGAAGGGCGAGAACCTGATCGACTTCCTGCAAGGCCCGGCCCTGGCCGCTCCCGATTCGCTGGCCGCCCAGCTTCTTTTCATCCGGGAACACTGGGCTCCCCTGCTGGGCGACCGGATGGTACGCCTGCTGCGGGGCCTCGATACGATCCGGGAAGAGGGAAAGCCGTCCTTCGGCGGCCCCGGTCCCGCCCGCGGGCCGGCCTTCGGCCCCGGTACCCAGGCCGCCTCGCTGGGCCTTTTCGGCGCTTCGAGCGCGCCGGCCGAGCCCGAGCCCGAGCCCGAACGGTTCAGCGCCGACTTGGATTGGATGCCGAAAATCGTCCTGTTGGCCAAGAACACCTACGTCTGGCTCGACCAGCTCTCCCGGACCTACGGCCGCCCCGTCTACCGCCTCGACCAGATCCCCGACGAAGAGCTCGAGTCGCTTCGCGCGGCCGGCATCACCGGCCTCTGGCTCATCGGCCTCTGGGAGCGGAGCCGGGCCTCGTGCCGCATCAAGCAGATGATGGGCAACCCGGAGGCCGTCGCCTCGGCCTATTCGCTCTACGACTACGTCATCGCCGACGATCTGGGCGGCGAGCCGGCCCTTCAGGACCTCAAGGCCCGAGCCGCTCACCGCGGCATCCGCCTGGCCTCCGACATGGTCCCCAACCATATGGGCATCGATTCCCGCTGGGTCGTCGAGCATCCGGAACGCTTCATCGGACTGTCCGAGCCGCCTTTCCCCGCTTATTCGTTCAACGGGCCCGATCTCTCGACCGACGATCGGGCCGGCATCCAGATCGAGGACCATTACTACGACAAGACCGACGCCGCCGTCGTCTTCAAGCGCTGGGACAAGCGCAGCGGCGAAACCCGCTTCCTCTATCACGGCAACGACGGAACCAGCTTTCCCTGGAACGATACCGCCCAGCTCGACTATCTCAACCCCGAAGTCCGGGAGGCGGTCATCCGGACCATTCTCGACGTGGCCCGACGCTTTCCCGTCATCCGCTTCGACGCGGCCATGACCCTGGCCAAACGGCATCTCCAGAGGCTCTGGTACCCGGAGCCGGGCGCCGGCGGGGCCATCCCCTCCCGCTCCGAGCACGGCCTGAGCCGGGAGGATTTCGACGCGGCGATCCCGCAGGAATTCTGGCGCGAGGTCGTGGACCGGGTCGCGGCCGAAGCACCCGACACGCTTCTCCTGGCCGAAGCCTTCTGGCTGATGGAGGGCTATTTCGTCCGGACCCTGGGCATGCACCGCGTCTATAACAGCGCCTTTATGCACATGCTGCGGGACGAGGACAACGCCAAGTACCGGCGGGTCATTAAGAACACCCTGGAGTTCGACCCCGAGGTTCTCAAGCGCTACGTCAATTTCATGAACAACCCGGACGAGCGGACGGCCATCGAGCAGTTCGGCGACGGCGACAAGTACTACGGCGTCTGCACCCTGCTGGCGACGCTGCCCGGCCTGCCCATGGTCGGGCACGGCCAGATCGAGGGCTTCGCCGAGAAGTACGGCATGGAATACCGCCGCGCCTATCAGGACGAGACCCCCAAGCCGTGGCTTCGGGAAGGCCATGCCCGCCGCATCTTCCCGCTGTTTCACAAGCGGTATCTGTTCGCCGAGGCGGCGAGCTTCCTGCTCTACGATTTCTACCAGCCCGAGGGCGGCGTGGACGAAAACGTCTTCGCTTACTCCAACCGGGCCGGCGGCGAGCGGGCCCTGGTCGTTTACCACAACAAGTACGCCGAGACGCGGGGTTGGATCCGCTCGGCCGCGGCCTTCGCGGCCAAAGTCGGAGGCAGCGACAGCAAAGTCCTCGTCCACAAGTCGCTTCGGGACGGACTGGACCTCCCCGACGACCCCGCGACCTGGATCGTCTGCAAAGATCAGGTCTCCGGACTCGAGTTTATCCGCAACGGCCGGGAGCTCGGTGAAAAGGGCTTATACCTCGAGCTGCACGCTTATGAATGCCGGGTCTTCCTCGACTTCCGTAAGGTCAGGGACGACGGACGCGGGCTCTATGCCCGGCTGGCGGAAGAGCTGGGAGGCGGCGGTGTGGCGAGCATCGAGCAGGCGCTTCGAGAGCTTCGGATGCGGCCGCTTTGGGACTCCCTCCGCGAGCTTCTGGCTCCCGGGTTTTTGGATTGGCTGGTCGGTAGCCGAAGCGTCGGCGAAGGGGGGCCGCTCTCGGAAGAAGCAGACCGTCAGATCGAAGCCAAAGCCCGATCGTTCGCCCGCGGCGTCAACGAAGAGATCTTTCCCGATTCGATCAGCGAGCCCGCCTTCGCCGAAGCGATCCGGCGCCGTTATGGAGCGGTTTTGCGTTTGATGGATGCCGGGAGGACCGATCTCGACGCCGGCTTCGCGGGGACGGCTCCGGAATCCTCGCCGATCGGAGCCCGGTTGGCCCGGTATTCGATGTTCGCCTGGTCCGTTCTCGCCTCCATCGGCCCGGCTCGCGCGGAGGCCTGGGGGTTGGACGCCGTATTAGCCGATCTTCTGGGCGATGCGGCCGGGGATGAATTCCAAGCCCGGCTGGCCGTCCACGCCATCCGGGCGTTGGCCAAGGCAGACGGCTGGTTCGAACGCCAACGAACGCCGGACGCCAACGCCCGAAGCTTGGCCCGGCTGATCGGGAAGGATCCCGATTTCCGGGCGGCCCTGCTGGTCAACGACTATCAAGGCGTCGAGTACTTCCACAAGGAATCCTTCGAGCGGCTGATGTGGTGGCTCCTGGCAACTTCCCTGGCCGGTGTTTCCGAAGAAGGCGCGCCCCAGACCTCGGGACCGCTTGGAGCGATCGCCCTCCTGCGCGCCGCCGGCGAAATCTCGGGCTTCCGGCTGGATCGGCTCTGACGGCGAAATCCGTCCCGGATGGACGGGTCAGTTCACGAACCAGACGCGGACCAGATCGAACGTCCCGTCGCCGCTTGAAACCGTCCAGTTGTAATAGCGGAGCGGGTCGTTATCCACGGTGTGGATGTACTCGGCGGCGACAGAGCCGGCTGCGTTCGAACGGAAGACGACTTCGATCCGTCCCGCCTCGTCCTCGCGGCTTTCGAACGGGATGTTCGTCAACCGAATGGTCTCCTTCTGGCTTTCGCCCGGATAGGCGTTCGTCCGCACCGTGATCAGGCTGACCAGGGCGCTGCCGTCCTCCGAAATTTCCCCCGTAATCGATACTGTTTCGGTCGCGATCGGGTTGGCCTGGGAAGCCGTGGGCGGCCTCATCTCGCTGATCGAATAGGAGACCGAGAAGCGGCGGCCCTGCCATTTCAAGGGATGCTCGTAGCGCAGCTTCTGGCGGGTGAAGAAGTCGTAGTTGCCGCCGTGGAACTCATTATACGATTGGGCGAGCGGAGTCCCCTGGGCGTTGAATTTTCCGTAGACCGTGGCTTGTACGCCGACGCATTTACCCAAAAGCTCGGCGAGCGGGCTGCCTTTTCCCTCGGATTTCGTATCGGTCGGCGCCTTGGGAGGCGCGGCCGGCGGCAACGGAAGGGCCAGCTCGAACGGCTCGGACTTCACCAGGATGCCGCCCATGTCGATCCCGACGACGGCGCTTACAGCCGGCGGCGCCTCGGCGCGGGCTCGTTCCTTGAGCAAGTCCGCCGTCAGGGACGAGAGATCCAGGCTCAGCCCCGATTCCGTCCCCTGCTCGATCCGGACAAGCGCAGTCCGCCGCGCACCGCCGATGATCAAAATAACGACAGCCTCGGGGCTTGACCAGAGATTGGCCTCCGAACCGGTCGAGGGGATGAGTCCCGACGCGTCGGTTGCAAGGCGCAGGGTCCGGAACGACAATCGGTTCGAATCCGTGTCGAACCCGTCGATCGTCACTCGGAGACGAGGCATGAACAGATCGATCATCTTAACGGCCGACTCGACCGCGGCGGGGATGAGGGCCAGGGCTTGCCCGGTCACGGTCGGCGAACCGACGGTATGGTTGCCCTTCGCGTCCCGGCCGGCGGCGGCGAAGAGGCGATTGGGCGTCTGGTAAAAGCCCCAGCCGCCTTTGGAGGGCTCGAACTCATAGAATTCGAGCTTGGGCGCGGGATAGGCAGGTTGGCCGTTGGCCGGAGCCACGAGGCCGCCGGTCGCCCCGTCGCGGCCGGAAATCGTGTCCTTGGAGAAGAAATGACGGTTGGTGAACAGGGCCAGGGTGTGGATGAGAACGCCGGGGTCCTCGACCCCCTCCAGAGCCGCCCGAACCGCATCGGGCGCCGGCCCCGCGGCGCAGCGCGAGACGACGTCAGCGTCGACGTAATCCTCGTACGGATCGCCGGCCAGCGTCTTCTTGATCCAGGCGCCCGGATGGGCGTCGTTGCGGACGTGGGCAGGGACCGTCATGTCGGCCAGGAGATGCAGCGTTTCGCCCAGGGACCTCCAGACCGCGCCGAACTCCTTGCCCCGATCGGCGTCCGCGAAGTCCATGGCGGCAATGTACTCGAGCCCGTCCCGGCCGCGGAGGAAGGAATAGGGGGAATCGGAGACCGCCCAGGTCTTGGCGTCCATGCGGGGGTTGTGTCCCATCAGGAGAGGCGACATCCAGGCGTCTAGCGCGTCGGTCAGATAAGCCGCTTTCTTGCCGGTTTCAGCATCCGTGCCGCGGGCCAACGGATCGTAGAAATGGCGCATGGCCATATACGACTCCGGCTCGTCGGCCGTGAAGCCGCCCTCCTCGACCCACCAGGCGAAGGGCGAGAGAACGTCGCCTTCTTCGATGAAAGACGCGGTGACACCCGGCCAGAGCGTCTCACCGCGGTGCCAAGACCCCGCTTTTATCACCGTCTTCGACTTGACTTGGAACAGCCGGCTCGACGCAGGCAGCCCGTAGCGTTCGATCGTAGGCCGGAAATCGTAGAGTTTCAGGATCGGGTCTTCGGCGGCCAGGCGGAGGAAGCGGCTCAAGGCCAGGGCGTTGATGCGCCGGTGCGGCCCGCCGCCCGGGCCGTCGTTGGCATAGCCGAGGGCCGGCGCGGGTATAACCGCCAGGAATGCAAGGAGGGCCGCCCAAATCGGGAGCCGCCGCTTTCTCTCGTTCATGGTTGGAATTATTCACCGCCCGGCGGCGATGTCAAGGACGCTTATTGGCTTCACTTCAGAAGGGCGATCGAGATGGCCACCCCGGCCACGACCATGATGTTGCGGAAGAGCGGTTCATATGTCGTCATGGCGGATTTGGTCTCGCCTATTTTTTCCGCGTCCGTCCAGCCAATCAGGACGTTCGTCGGAAAGCAGGGACCGATCTCCCCGCCCTTCCATCTTTGGATGTTATTGAGCTCGAGGATGCAGGTCATGCTTAGGCAGTAGTTGTCCCCGGGATTGCTGTTCAAATCACCGATTCCGTACGCTCCATAGTCGATCAGATAGTCGGCCGGCAGAATGCCGTCCGGATTTTTCCCCACCGCGATCATCCGGATATCGGCCATGCGGGCCCGATAGACGGCCGGGTTGTTCTGGTCGAGGGCGGTCAGGGCCTCGTCCAGCTTAGCCTTGATCACCCGAAGCATTTCCTTGGCCGATACGAGATTGAGATTGCATCCCGCCAGCCGGCCCAAATACTGCAGGCCTCCCGCGGCGGCCGCGGCAGAGGACCCGACGGACCCCAGTTGCTGGGCCCATTCGCGGGCCTTGATCATGGACTCGAACAGGCCGATCGTCTCGCTGAAAATGCTGTTGGCCAAGGTCAGCCCCATGGCCTTCAAGGCCCCGTTCAGCCCCTTGGAGACGTAGATTCCGACCCGTTCTTCGATCGTTCCTTTGAGCTCGGAGTCCCCCGGGCCGCCGAATATGCCCAAGGCCTTGGCCCCATAATCGACCACGATGGACAAGGCGGCGTTCAAGCTGGCCTCAAACGTGTACACGCTGCTCATGAAATGAATGACCGAATCGGCATAGTCGAAGAACGACGTCGTGCCCTTGAGCGGATAGATCAAGGCCGCGCTGAGGGCTTCGCTTTTATAGTCCTTCCAACCGGAGGGGAAGACCCAGACGAACGTCTCCTCGATCGCCTGGTTCGGATGGCTGATCCGAACCGTGAATTTCGTCGGATTCGTGATCTTGGATGCCGGGTACTCGAAACCGAATTCGGTCTTGGGAATGTAGGGCGCGGTCGCAATCCCCTCGCCCCGGCCATATTGGCGCCCCTCGATGCTGCCGTTTCGGTAAATCTCGATCTGATCGGCCTTGTCGAGCGAGGTAAAATAGAAAGAAGCCGCCCCGGGCTCCAAGATGAAGACGTTGGCGCCGGCTTCGATCATTTTCCAGGAGCGCTGAGCCCCGCCGAACAGGACGCCGCGGGGATAATCGCCGGCCGCGGGAGTGAACTTGCCCATCACGGAATTGAGCGGCGCCTTATTCCAGTCCAGCCAGACGTCCGGTTCGAAAAGCCACTCCATTTTATTGGCTTGATTGCGGATCTTGACCGATTTCACACGCCAGTCCGGTCTGTTGCCGGAGTTGTCATGACGGATCGTGATGAACTCGATCTTGTCCAGACTGGATGAATCGGGCAGCCCAGGAGCCGTTCCCTGGTGCGATTTGAAGACGTCGGTCCGGCCGTTTTCGAAAGGATCCGACTTGGTTTCAGAGATGGCGTCATAAAGGGCGAATTCCGTCGTCCCGACCCTTTCGCCGTCGGCATTCAAGGACCCATAGAGGGAGACATAGACCCAAGCGTTCGTCCCGGCCCCCTCTTCGGTCCCCGTCGTCACCTCGATCTCGTAGCCGGCGGTCCTGGCCGATCCCACGGAGACCGGGCCGCTTCGCTTGGCGCCTCCGTAATCGATGGTCTTGGGGACATTGACGATCCGGGTGATCTTTCCCGTCTCCCCTTTGTCGTCCGTAACCGTAAGCATCACCTCGTGCGCGCCTCCCCCCGCAAACTCATGGCTGATGGTCGGCGAGCCGGTTAGGAGAGAGGCTGCCGAACGATCGAAATTCCAGGCATAGGAGACTACGCGGCCGTCGGGGTCGCTGGAACTTCCGGCGTCCAAGAGGACGGGGACGTCCCACAAGGCGTTCTCGGCCCGGGGCGGGACCGTGAATTTGGCCACCGGCGGCTGGTTGACCGGCCGGGCCTGGATCGGGACCTCGAACATCTGCGAGAATCCGCCCAGCGTCAAGGTGAACCAGGTCGTGTCCCGGTGGGAAGGCGACCGCCATTTCAGCCCGTCCAGACGGCCGGTATTCGCGGTGACCGTCGCGCCGGCCGGCGTGTAGGAGATCGCCTCGTCGGCGTCGGTGAAGACAGGTTCCGGCGAGATGCCGAAGGTGGCGTTCAGCCAGCCATTGACCTGATCCCGGGGAATGGGAAGGATGAGCGATCGGTTCTGCGTCAGGTCGGCGCTCATGAACGGCAGGAAAAGATGCGTCTCGTTGGAGACATGCCGGATCCTGTCCCGGGCGAAGCTCATCAGCTTCCAGGTCGAATCGTCGAACGGATAGTACGCCATCAAGCCGGCGGTCTGCGGGTTCAAAGCGGCGACGACGGTCCGCCAGAGCTTGGCCCGAGCCGGGGCTTTCACGCCGGGCGGGTAAATCCGCTCCTGGTCCCAAAAATAAAGCTTCCCGTCGATGAAGCCCGGCGGCGAGTTCACTTGGGCGTTGTAAGCGCTCTCAAGCTCCGTCCGGGCCAGCGAGGGCAGGGCGAAAGACACGATCAGGTCTTCGGACCGCGGCTGATGGCGATTGATGAAGGCCAGCAGCTTTCCGGCCGGGTCCAGCCCCGTCCAGGCGAGACGGTCGGTTTTCGGATCAATGCTCGCCTGGGCCAGCTTGGCCCCGGCCGGATCGAACACCGCGATGACGGTCTTTTCGCCGTCCACGCGACCGAGGTGCCGGGTGTTGATCCCCGCGACCAGGCGGCGGCCGTTGGGCGAGTCCCAGATGTACGAGAAATCGACCGTCGCATAAGGCTTGAGCTCGGACAAATCGAAGAAGGCCCGATCCAGAAAGACCGCCTGGCCGTCCTCTTTGAGCAGCATAAACTTGAAGACCGGGCCGAAGAGGCTTTGGACTTCTTCGGCCAGAAGGGCTGGGAATCCCTGGTAGACATGCTCCGTCGCTCGATAGAATCGATTCTCCAGAAACTCGATCATCTCCGCGGATAGCGCTCGACCGGCCCAGAGGTCTGTTTTCGAGATCGGATCATAGAGGATGGGCCGGCGATCGTTCCAATTCGGCGCCTGCGAAACCATGAGCAGAAACTTATCACCGATCGTAGCCAAGAAACGGGCCTGCCGGACGTTCGAGACAGGACCGAAGACGACGGAACCATCGGCCATGTCCAGAATGGAATCCCCCGAAATCGCCAGGAAGCGGCCGGCGTGACCGAGGATCATACTCCGGTTGTAGGAGATCCTCTGCCCGCTCCGGAGATCGTAAATATGTAGGCCGACCGAATTCGCGGTAGGCTCGGTCTCGGCGGCCGAAAAGGCGACTCGGAATCCGTCGATGACGATCGGTTCCCCTACCGATACGAACGTCTTCTCCCAATGAACGATAAGCTGGCCTTCCTCCCAGCTTTCGACAACCTCCCGGCCTTGGCCCACGACCCGATGAAGGACCAAGAAACTTCTGCTCGCGGTCATGTTCTGCAGTCGTCCCTCCAGGGGACGGCCGTCGTACTGCGAGAACGGATCCGAGACCGTCTGGGAGAAAACGGGGACGGCAAGGCCGGGGAAGAGGGCCAGGCAGGCCAGCCAAAGACAGGGCTTCCGCTTCCTCTCATCCATGCCCGAATTATCCACCCCCCGGCCGGGAAGTCAAGGAATCTAAGCGGACTTCATCCGAAGAGAAGGCCGGCTAAAGCGGCTTCCCAATGTTCGGGCCTTACCCCCGGCGACTGGATTCGCAGCCTATCATAAACCGCCTTTACAGCTTGGCGGATATCGGCTGCGTTCCGGTTGGGTCCAAGCAAAACGGTTTCCAATTCGGCGACCGCGGCCCGGGGCAACAGCGTGAAATCTCCGGAAATCGAAAGATCGACGATTTCGCCCCGCAAAACCGTGGCCGTCAGCCGGATCAACCCTCCGGGAGCCTTGAAGACGGACTCCACAACCTGGACGTCCTCGTGGATCTTGATTCCCGGCCGCCGGGGAACCCGCCGGGGCTCCAACCATTCCGTCGTCAAAAACGTCTTGTCGAGGATGCGGGCCCGCTGCTCCTCCGCTTCGGTCCAGGAACCGGGCACGATCTCCCGCCCGAGGGCTCCGGCGCAGGATCGCAAATAGGCTTCGACCATGGTCCCGCGGTCCGGACGGAAGCCCAACTGTTCATGCAAGGTCGTCATATACTGTTCGAGGTTTTGGATGATTTTATCCCGCATCTTCTCTGAGGAGACCTTCAGAACCCGAGCCATCGCGGCCTTGTCGAAGTCGAACATCAGGCTTCCGACCACGACCTCGACCCGGCCGATGGCCGCCGCTCCCGTGCCGCCGATCTTCTTGCCCGCGACATGGATGTCGTTGACCGGGCGGAATTCGGCCGCGACGCCCAAAGCACGGTAGGCTTCAACGATCGGATCGACGAAAAGACGGAAACGATCCTCAACGGACGCCGGCAGAGATCCGGGCCGGAAGACCCATTGGATGAAAACTTGACCGGCATCCAAATAGACCGCTCCCCCGCCGACCTCGCGGCGCAGGACCGGCCAGCCCCGGCTCCGGCAGTATTCTCGATCGACCTCCCGGTCCACATCCTGATGGAAGCCGACGCAGACATAGGGTGAAGCCGGACTGACCAGGATGATGGTATCCGGTCCTCCCTCCGTCAGGACTTCGGCGGCGGCGTGATAGCAGGTTTGCGACCGGACGGCGGGAACCGTCCCCAGATCCAACAGCCGGATAACGCTCATTGCTCTCGCTCCCGCCTTTCAGCCATAAAATCCCCACCCGGCCAAGACGGCGGCCGCGTGCTCGATGAGCGCCGGCATGGCCGCCGCGACTTCGGGGCTCAACTCCAGGCCGATGGATAGGTCCGCCGGCTGAACTCCGACGAGGTGCAGACGCTCGGGCAACCGGTTTCGCATGGCCGCTAATTGCAGCACTTCTTGGAATGTCACCTGGTGCCAAGACAGCTTGGCCCGGCCGAAAAGGGGGATATCGGCCCCGGTCAGCTCGATCAGGGTTCCGGGCGGTTTGCGGGCGTCAACAGCGTCCAGGATGAGAAGCGCACGGGCGCATTCGACGAGCGGCAGCAGGTCCAGGCCCAAAACCCCGCCGTCCAGGATCTCGATCCCGGCGACGGAGCCGAGCCGATTCCGTAAGGGCTCGAGGCATTGAACGCCCAGGCCCTCGTCCCGGTTTAATAAATTGCCTAATCCAAGGACAATGGCACGATCGGGCCCGCTCATCCTATGTTCCGTCCGTCCCAGCCGATCGTCTTCGGCGCCTTAATCCGGGCAGACGACATTGAAGCCCGTCCCGACCTCGCCCGCGGATCGGCCCTCGGCATCGATCATATGGATGGCGCAGGCCATGCATGGGTCGAAGGAGTGGATCGTCCGCAGGATCTCCAGCGGCTGATCCGGCACGGCCAAGTGCGTGCCGACCAGCGAGGCTTCGTAGGCGCCGGGCTGGTCCTTATGATCGCGGGGGGACGCGTTCCACGTCGTCGGGACAACCATCTGGTAGTTCTTGATCTTGCCGCCTTCGATCACGACCCAGTGCCCCAAGGCACCCCGAGGCGCTTCCATGAAGCCGAAGCCCTGGGCTCGGCGCGGCCAAGTCGAGGGATCCCATTTTTCGCCGTTGAATGTTTCCGTGCGGCCGCCCTTGATCTCCTCCATCAGCTCGTCAAAAAAGCCGGTCAGGAGGTCCGAAAAGACCTTGGTTTCGATGCCCCGCGCCGCCGTTCGGCCCAGGGTCGAAAAAAGGGCCGAGGCCGGCGCCTTCAGCTTGTCCAGAACCACATTGACCAGCCCGACGGTCGGCTTGTGGCCGACGGCATACATGGCCAGGACGCGGGCCAGGGGGCCGACCTCCACGGGCGTTTCATTCCAGCGGGGCGCCTTGAGCCAGGAGTATTTGCCCGCGACGTCAAGCTGTTGGAACGGAGGCTTCGGCCCCGTGAAGTTGAAGACCGTCTCGCCCTCCCAGGGGGCCAGCCCCGCTTGATCGCCTTTTTGGTAGGTGTACCAGGAGTGGGCGATGAACTCCTTCATCCTCTCGAAGTCCCGCGGATCGGGCACCACGACGTTTTTCAGGTCGCGGTTCAGGATCAGCACGCGGGGCACCACGTATTTCGAGAGGTCGGCGATATCTTCGCCGGGGAATTCGCCCCAGGTCAGGAAATTGCCCAAGCCCTCCCCCAGCGCCGCATAGTCCAGGTAATAGGGCGCGATGGCCAGCAGGTCGGGAATGTAGACCTGGTCGACGAACTGGTTGATTTTCGCGATGGAATCGGCGATGACGGACAGCTTCGCGGCGTTCAGCGACTGATCCCCGTTCATGTCGATCGGCAGCGGCACGCCGCCGACGACGAAGTTGGGGTGAGGATTCTTGCCGCCGAAAATGGTGTGGATCTTGGTGACGTGCGACTGCCAGTCCAACGCCTCCAGGTAATGGGCCACGGCCAGCAAGTTCACCTCGGGCGGCAGCTTGTAGGCCGGATGCCCCCAGTAGGCGTTGCTGAAGAGCGACAGCTGCCCGCTGTCGACGATCGCCTGCACCTTTTTGCGGACGTCCGCGAAGTAGGCGGGCGAGGACATCGGCCAGGAGGACAAGCTCTGCTGGATGTCGGATGTCTTCTTCGGATCGGCGGCCAGGGCGGAGACGACGTCCACGAAGTCCAGGGCATGCAGGTGATAGAAGTGCATGACGTGATCGTGGACGTATTGCTGGGCGATGATCATGTTGCGGATGATGTTGGCCGCCTTGGGGATCCGGATGCCCAAGGCGTCCTCGACCGCGCGGATCGAGGCGATGGCGTGGACCGTCGTGCAAACGCCGCAGGCCCGCTGGGCGAAAGCCCAGGCCTCCCGGGGATCGCGCCCTTGGAGAATGATCTCGATGCCCCGGACCATGGTCCCGGATGAATAGGCCTTGGTGATTGTCCGGGCTTCGTCCAGTTCGACTTCCAGGCGCAGATGGCCCTCGATGCGGGTGATGGGATCGATGACGATGCGTTGGGTCATTGCTCGTTTCTCCTCTTGTGTCCCGGCTTCCCCGGTCAGACCAAAGCCTTGGCCACCATCTCGGTCAAACCGCGGACCTTGACCTCGAACCCGAAATGGGCGACGCCTTCGGTGAACTGGAGCCGGCAATTGCTGCAGACCATGCAGACGGACTGGGCTCCGTTGGCTTTCATCTGGTCGATCTTCATGCCGAAGACGGCGAATCGCAGCGGATCGGCTTCCTGGATGGAGATCACTCCGCCGCCGCCGCAGCAGCACATGGATTGCTCGCGGCAGGGATCCATCTCCCGGAAGGAATCCCCGGCCAGGATTTTCAAAATCTCACGCGGCTCTTTGATATGGCCGCCTCGTCGTTGAATCTTGCAGGAATCATGGAAGGTGATGGGGGCGTCGGCATAGGCGCCCGCCTTCAGCTTGATCCGACCCGCTTTCCACAAGTCGTAGATCACCCGGACAATATGAGTGACCGTGAGCCCCGGCGGAACATCCATGATGTTGGGGGCCGTCCAGCGGAAAGCCTCGTAGGCATGCCCGCACTCGGAGATCATGATCCGCTTGACGCCGAGGGCTTTGGCCGCGTCGAAGACCCGGCCCAGGAACAGCTTGGTCCGCCGCTCGTTCGACTCGAAATAGCCGAAGTTGACGACTTCCCGGCCTGGGCTGGAGACCGTCCAGCTTTCCCCGGCCTTGTTCAGAATGGTCGCGACCGCGGCCAGGTTTTCCGGGAACTTCATCAGCTCGATCGAGGTGAACACGGCCAGGGTGTCCGCCCCCGGCTTGTCGACCGGGATCTCGACCTCCCATTCCTCGGCGATCCAGTCCAAACGCTCGCGCCAGGCCGTCTCGGTCACTCCGAGAGGGCTGCCGACCTCCTCCTGCTTGCGGGCGGCGGCCAGCAGATCGGCCGGCACGACGCCCGCCGCGGACATGGCCGTGCGGACTTCGTGGATCAGCGGACCGATCTGGATGCCCATCGGGCAGACCATGGCGCACTTGTTGCAGACGGTGCAGGCCTCGTAGACCAACGTGCTCCAATGAGCCAGATCGGCGTCGCTGACCGACTTCTCCCAGTGAAGGGCCCGTTTGAGACGCCCAATCACCGTGAAGCGCTGCGCATAAGCCTTCCGCAACGGTTCCAGCTTCCAGACCGGAGCATACTCGGGATTGCCGAGGGCCTGGTAGAAGTGACAGGCTTCCGCGCACAGTCCGCAGCGGGTGCAGGCTTCCAATTGGCCGGCTACCCAGCCGCCCGTTTCCTTGACGAACGCAGCCATGGCCGCCGTCGTCTTCGCCGTCGTTGTTGCGGTCATGGCGTCACCCCCCGTTTCCCGGCTTGGGCGCCGTGGATGGTTTTGGCGAAGAAATAAAAAAGGAAATGGGAGATCCGACTGAACGGGATCCAGATCAGCAGAATATCGACGGCGATCATATGCAGGCTGAACAGAGCCTCATAGGGAAGGAAGAAACGATGGGCCATCGCGTACCCCGTGATCATCGGCAGAAAAACAAAGGTCCAGTTCAGCCAAACCGGCAAGCCGCTGATCAGCTTGAGCACGGGGTGGACGAAGCGGTTGATGAGGAGCATGACCATGGCCGCGATCCCGGCCGCGGCCAGTCCGTCGACGATCGGGTTGGGCAGGGTTGGCCAGCCGATTCCGGTCAAGCTCTTCCAGACGAGCATATGGGGAGCGGCCAGAAAGATGACCGCAAACAGCGACAGGTGGAAGAGCCCGCCGGCCAGGTAGGTCAGGGCGTTCTTGGGAAAAGTCCGTTTCACCCAAGGGATGAAAGGCCATACCAGCAAGGCCTTGAGGTATGCTTTAAGAACCCCGCCGGCTTTGCTGCCGGCGCTTTTCACCCGATCCTGCGGCCAGCCCAGCAGCAGGACGCGGACCAGCCGGTAGGCCATCCCGCCGATGAAGACGAGCAGGGCGGCATGGAAAAACGGCCCCCGGAAAAACCTAAGTATTTCCGACCATCCCATGATAGCCTCCTAGTCCGCTTTCGGCGGAGCGGCCGTCTTTTTCCCGGCGGCGCGCTTCCCGACCCGATTGGCCCCGGCTAAAGCCGCTCCAAGCACCACGCCCGCTCCAGCCGCCAAACCGGTGGCGCCGCTGCCCGGCTTGGCCAGGGGAGCCGACTGCCCTTGATAGAATCCCCCGCCGTCCCAGAAATGCGGTTCCGAGCATCCCAGGCAGGGGTGGCCGGATTGGACGGGGAACGACAAGCCCCTTTCCCACTTGAGGGAAGAGCAGGCGTTATACGTCGTCGGACCCTTACAGCCGAGCTCATAAAGACACCAGCCTTCCCGGGCCCCCTGGCCGCCGAAATCCTCGGCAAATTCCCCCGCCTCGTAGAAGGGGCGACGGAGGCAGTGGTCGTGGATGGTATGGCCGTAAAACGCCAGCGGCCGCTTCAAGGCGTCGGTCTTGGGCAAGGCGCCCATGACCAGGAAATGGGCGATGACGCCGGTCGTGACATCGGGGATGGCCGGACAGCCGGGGATGTTGACGATCGGCTTGTCTGTGATGATGTCCATCACCCCGCGGGCCTCGGTTGGGTTGGGGCGTGCCCCGGGTAGGCCTCCGAAGGCGGCGCAGTTCCCGGTGGCGATGATCGCCGCCGCGCCGGCGGCCGCCTCCCGAAGGATGTCCAGATTGCTCCGGCCTCCGATCGTGCAATAGGCACCGTCCAGCCCGAGGCAGGGGCTGCCTTCAACGACCAAAACGTATTGGCCCCGATATTTTTCCATCGTCCGCCGTTTGGCTTCCTCGGCCTGGACGCCGGCCGCAGCCATCAGCGTCTCCTGGTAATCAACCGCGATCCGGTTCAGGACAAGGTTGGACAGACTCGGCGAGAGCGAGCGCGACAAGGCCTCCGTGCAGCCGGCGCAATCTTGAAGCTCCAGCCAGATGATCGGCAGACGGGTCTTGGACTTGAGCGCTTCGGCGACGACACCGGCAGCATCCCGCCGGGCCGCGGCGCCGAGGGCTTTTCCAGTGGCGGTGAACTCGAGCCCGATCATGCCTGACAGGAGCCCGCAGAACTTCACGAAATCGCGGCGGGACAGTCCATCCTCTCGAAGCTGCTGGTAAATCGTCTTTTCCGACATGGCTTTATCTTTATTGGAGCCGGGCTCAGCCGCAGGAAATGTTGTCGGCTTCCAGCTTGGCCAGGTAGGCGGCCAGGCCCGCCGACCCCGTCAACAGGCCGGCCTTTTCGGCCTCCCACTGGCTGGCTTGAATCTCGGCGATCCAGCCTTCGCCGTAGGGGTCGCGGATGACCAGGTTCGGATCGGCCGCCAACTGAACGTTGGCCCGGACCAGAATTCCGGACACCGGGGCCGGGACGGGGCCGACATACTTGGAGCTTTCGACCGTGGCCACGCTCTTGCCCTTGGCGATCTCTCCGCCGATGGCCTTGGACTTGACGGTCACGGCATTCAGCTTGCCGCCGGAAAGCTTTCCGGCCACGGCATTCATGCCGATCCGCACGATGCCGCCGTCCATCGGCTTGGCCCAAATGTGCTTCTCGACGTAGTAATAGAGGTCCTCGGGAAGATTGCATCCGCGCAAGTTGGCCATTCCAGCCCTCCTTTTTAGAACGATAGAACCGTTTTGCAGTCTTCGGCGATCTGCCAGAGGGACGCCCCCCCCAGCATCTTGACGCCCTCGATCAAGTCGCCCGGCACAAGGTCGTGAAGCTCGGTCGAGGCCGAGCAGGCCATCATTTTCACTCCGGCCTCCAGGGCCTCGCGCAAGAACTCGCCGACCGATTTGCCCCCGGCTTTAGGGAAGACGCCGTCGGCCAACCCCTTTTTCAGGAGCAAGGTGCCGTCGACGGTGAAGAACATGGTGACGTCGTATTCCATGGCCGCCGCCAGGGTGGCCATGAAGAAGGGCGTGGCGCAGCGGCGGGGTGTATCCGGGCCGCTGGTCATGACGATCAAGACTCGGTCGTCGCTCATCGGGTCCTCCTTTTTCGAAGCCGGCCGCGGCCCCGCGGCCGCCGGCCGGCGCGTCCTTGCCTCAGAACGTCAGGGTGACGGCGTTGTGACTGGCGAACTCCAGAAAGGTCGCCGCCCCGCCGTACTCCAGACCATCGATGAGGTCTTCCTTCTTGATGCCCATGACGTCCATCGTCATCTGGCAGGCGATCAGGCGGACGTTCATCTCCTTGGCCGTGGCCAGAAGCTCGCTCAGCTTGGCGACGTGGGCTTTCTTCATCCACTTGTTCATCATCATCGTGGCCATGGAGGTCATCCCGGGCAGCATGCCGATGATGTTGGGCATGGGCACCGGCATGGCCGGATTGGCGATCGAAGCCACCTTGAGCTTATCGACCTTTCCTTTTTTAAGGATCTCCAAGCCATAGAATGTGAAAAAGATAGCCACTTCCATATCCAGGGCCGCCGCCGCCGTGGCCAGGATGAAGGGCGGATAAGCAAGATCCATCGTCCCGTGCAGGGCGATGATGGCTAGTCGTCGGCTTGTTTCTTCAGGCATGTCGGCGTCTCCTTTGGGATGGAAAATTATTTTACTTTGCGGATGTAAAAAACATATTTGCCGCCGGTTTCCTCGTGGCCGATCAATTCCTGCCCGGTTTTGGCGGCCCAGGCTTGGATGTCGCTGACGGACCCCGGATCGGTCGAGATCATCTTCAGGACTTCGCCGACGGCCATGCCGTCAATGGCTTTCTTGGTCTTGATGATGGGCATCGGACAGGCCAGGCCGCTGAAATCGGCCGTTTGATGAGCGACGACATCGATCATGATTGATCCTCCGGATAGATTTGGATAAGGCGCGACGATCGCCGCGCCAAGGGATAACATCGGGACGCAGGGCGGAGCACCGCGGGGATGAACCAAGAATGGCGATGTCCGAGTCTGACCAATCCGGTCTCGGCTTTCCGGCCGCAACGGCCGCCGCAGTTAATTCCCAGCGCACTTATATATCATATCGAATTCCTTGGTCAAGTGCCCAAGCGCCTCCGTTCTCAACGCCGTCGAGTTTTTTTTTCCGCCAGGGCGAATCACCCCGATGCCTTCAATTTACGCCGCTCGCCCCCTCTCGTCAATCCGGGGGCCGCCGCAAGAGCGGCCGGATTCGAGGTCATCACCTCGGACACCTCGATGCGAGTGGATAATATCTACGTGGCCCGCCTGAAGAAGAATTGACTCGGGGCGGCGATCGGCGCTAGCGTTTCTTCAGCACGACGCCGGTCCCGGCAGCAGCGACACCAGGGATGGTCACCGTGAGCTTCCCGCTCACGTCGGTCTCGCCAAAGAGGGCCTTGGCCGCCGCCGCCTGCATCTGGAGCTGGTTGCGGTAGAGACAAAGATAGGCGTCGATGGCCGGAAATTCGCGCAATAGGTAGGGGCTGCCGAAAGAAGCCGCGACCACGGGTTTGCCGCTCTCCTTGATCCGTTTGATCAGGGCTGTGTGACGGGGATCGAGCCCGACGCTCCCCTTCCAGGCGCTCAGGCTGGAGAACAAGGCGAAGACAACGACATCTGATTCAGCCGCCTTAGCCGCCGTTTCATCCAGGGATTCCTGGCCGGTATCGCCGTCGGCGTAGAAGATCTGGGTTTCGGGGTTGTGGTTCTTGACTGCGTTGGCAAAGACACGGCCCGCGAAATAATCGCCCTTATCGCTGCTCAGGGAAACGACGACGATTTTCTTTCCCGTCGCAGGCAGAGGCAGGATGTCGCCATCGTTCTTGACCAAGGTCACGGCCGCTTCGAATGTTTTAGCGGCTTGGGCCAGGAAGGGCTTGGTTCCAAGTCGGGCAGGCAGGGCCGCAAGATCGACAAACCGCTCGCGATGCAGTCCCAGTCGGGCCTTGGCCTCCAAGATGCGCCGCACGGACGCATTCACCCGTTCACGGGGTAGAATTCCCGTGCGCACGGCGTCCTTCAGCGACTCGACCACCGTCTCGGGCTCGAGCGGCAGGAGCACGATATCGATGCCGGCCTGGATCGCTTTGAGTGCTGCTTCCGCCGGCGCGTAGGCGTTTGTGACGCCGCCCATCTCCATGGCGTCGGTCACGATCAAGCCGCGAAAGCCCATCTCCCCGCGCAGAAGGCCCGTCAGGATGGCGGGCGAGAGGGTGGCCGGCAAGCCGGGCGTCGGATCGAGAGCGGGGACCATCAGGTGGGAGACCATGATGGCGCCCACGCCGGCTTCGATCAGCTTGCGATAGGGCGCCAGCTCGATTTTATTCAAGCGCTCCCGATCGCCCTTGATGACGGGGAGAAGGATGTGCGAATCCTGGTCGGTATCGCCGTGACCGGGGAAATGCTTGGCCGTGGCGATCATGCCGTTGTCCTGGCAGCCGCGGGCGAAGGCGACCGCGATGCGGGCGACCTGGGCGGGGTTCTCGCCGACAGACCGGGTATTGATGATGGGATTGTCGGGATTGATGTTGACGTCGACGACCGGCGCATAAGTCATGTGGAGGCCCAGCGCCCGCCCTTCCAGCGCGGTCGTCCGACCCATGCCGTAGGCCAGCTCCTCGGAATCGGAGGCACCCACACCCATGATCGTCGGGAACAGGGTCGCCCCCGTGATTTGATTCCCGGCCCCACGTTCCAGGTCCGAGCCCATGAGAAGGGGCACGTCGGCCAGTGCCTGCAGGGTATTGTTGAGAGCGGCGGTCTCATAGGCGTCGCCGAGAAAGATGGCCAGGCTGCCGATCTTGTGCTTGGCGACCAGGCGCTTGAGGAAGGCGAGCTGATCGCTGTCGGCCGGAAGGAATTCGCCCGAATATCGGCAGCCGATCATCTGGGCCACTTTGTCCTCGAGTGTCATCGTCCGCATCGTCCGCTCGACCCAGCGGGCGCCATCGGATTCGAGGCTCAAACCCACCTTGGGCGCGGGCGGCGCGCAGGAGGCGGCCAGGAAAGCGGCCAAGAGGAGAATAAGGATTCGATGGGGATTTATCGGATGTTTCATCTGGTTCTCCTCATATATCGAATCCGATCTTATCATGGAGGTCGCCACGCCCTCGCCTTCGGCGAGGGCTCGCGACGACAATGAAATGCCCATTAATCGTCGAAGCCGGATCAGAAAAAGTAGCGCGCGATAAACAGCACGGAAAAGATATAGACGAGAGGATGAACAGACCGGCCCTTGCCCGTAGTCAGCTTCAGCAGCGAGTAGGAGATAAAGCCGAAGGCGATGCCCTCAGCGATGCTCTGGGTCAACGGCGTAAGGACGATGGCCAGAAAGGCGGGAACGGCCTCCGTCAGATCGTCCCAGTCGATGTATCGGACCGAGCGCATCATCAGGTAGCCGACCAGGATGAGGGCCGGGGCGATGGCCGGGCGCAGGACGACATCGCCTAGCTTGACCTCGCCGGCGATCATCTCGGCCAAGGGGCTGAAGAAGAGCGCCGCCAGGAAAAGCCCGGCCGTGACCACGTTGGCCAAGCCGGTGCGGGCGCCGGCCGCGATCCCGGTCGTGCTTTCGATGTAGCTCGAGACGGTGGAGGTGCCGAGGAGCGTGCCCTCGACCGTACCGATCGCATCCGCCAGGATGGCCTTACCCACCCGCGGCAGCTGGCCGGCCTTCATGAAGCCGGCCGGCTGGCTGACCCCAATGAGCGTGCCGACACAGTCGAACATGTCCAGGAAAAAAAAGACAAAAAGGACCGAGAAGATCCCCATGTGCAAGGCGCCGGGGATATCCAGCTTGAGGAAAGTCGGGGCCAGGCTGGGAGGAGCGGCCAGGACGCCCTGGTACTTGATGACACCCAGGACCACACCGGCGGCGGAAGTGCCCAGCATGCCGAGCAGGATGGCCCCTTTAACTCGCCTAGCCATCAGCACGGCGCTTAGCGCCGTCCCGGCCAGCGCCAGCAGGACGGGCTTGGCGGTCAGGTTGCCGAGACCGATGTAAGTGCCCGGGCTGGAGGCGACGACGCCGCCGTATTCGAGTCCGATCAAGGCGATGAGCAGGCCGATCCCGACGGCGATGGCATGCTTGAGGCTTTCGGGCACGGCGGCCACGAGCTTGTCATAGAATCCGGCGATCGACAGGATGATCTGGGCCAGGCCGGCGATGAATATGGCGCCCAGCGCCGCTTGCCAGGAATAGCCCATGATCCCGCAGACGACGACGGCGAAAAAAACGTTGTGGCCCATGGCCGGGGCCTGGGCGATCGGATAGTTCGCCAGCAGGCCCATGAGCAGCGTGGCGACGGCCGAGGCCAGGCAGGTGGCCGTCAACACCGCACCCCGATCCATGCCGGTCGATGAGAGAATGGCCGGTTGGACGAAGATGATGTAGGACATGGTCATGAACGTGGTCGCCCCACCCAGGATCTCGGTCCGGACGTTGGTGCCGTTCTCAGTCAGCTTGAAAAACCGGTCGAGCCTCGCGCCCATCGCATGCTCCTTGTCCGGGGGGCACGTCGGCGCTCCCCCGGGCCGGGTCACTTCTTGTACTTGATCAAGCTGAAGACGGCGACGTCGGGATGGGCTTGGCGGATGGCTTTGAGCCCGTTCAGGAACTGAAGTTCGATGGCGGCGCCGAACCCGACCACCACACCCTTGAGGATCTTGACCAGATTGATGGCCGCGATCGAGGAGGACCCGGTAGCGATGAGGTCATCGATGACCAGGACCCGTTGGCCGGGCTGGATGGCGTCCTCGTGCATCTCGAAATACTCGACGGCATATTCGTTGGGCGCCTGGACGCAGACGGTCTTGCGGGGCAGCTTGCCCTTCTTGCGGATGACGGCCAGGCCGCGCTTGAGATCGCGGGCCACCGGCGCGGCGAAGAGGTACCCGCGCGACTCGATGCCGACGATGAGGTCGGGCTTCTTGAAGCGGGCCCAGGCCGAGAGGGCGTCGATGACTTCTTTATAAGCCTTAGCGTCGGCCACAAGCGGGGTGATGTCCTTGAACCCGACGCCGGGCTTCGGGTAGTCCTTCACTTCGTAGATCTTCTTCTTGAGCGGTGCGGTGTTCATAGGGGCACTCCTTGTCAGGCGGGCTTAATTTAGCCTAAAACGCCGGGAGCGTCTAGGGGCGCAAGGCGCGTTTATCGGCCCGGATGGTCCGTGTTTCGTCGGGCTCGACTTTAATAGAAACGCGGATCGCGGGCATCGGAAAATCGATCTTCTCGGCCCACTCGACCAGGATGACCCCGTCCCCGACATAATCCTCGAACCCGAGGTCCCGGATCTCGGGCGCCGACCCGAGGCGATAGAGGTCGAGATGGTAGATGGGAAAGCGGGCCTGATAGACGTTCATCAGGGTGAAGGTCGGGCTGCAAACCTCGCCGATATCTTCGAGCCCAAGCCCGGCGGCCACGCCTTTGGCGAACACCGTCTTGCCGGCGCCCAGCTCGCCGACCAGGAAAACGACTTCGTTCCCCTTGAACGTTCCGGCCAGGCGGGCGGCGAATTCCCTGGTCTCTTTCTCGCTCTTGGAACGGAAGACATTCGCAGCGGCTTGTTTTTTCCGACGGGCCGATTGGGCCGGGGCGGATTTCGCCCGTGGCGTTCGCGCGGGCGGCTTCTTCATCGTCGTCATTTCGCCGCGTCTTCCAGGAATTTGACGGCCGCCGGCAGGAAGCGGATGAGGTCGCCGGCGATGAGGGCCCGCTCGCCCAACTTGGCCGCCGCCAGGTCGCCGCTCAAGCCATGGACATAGACGGCCGCCCTCGTCGCGGCCAGGATATCCTTCGATTGAACGATGAGCGAGCCGATCAGGCCGCTCAACACATCGCCGGATCCTCCGGTCGCCATACCCGGGTTTCCGGTTGGGTTGACGAAGACCCGGCCGTCGGGCGCCGCGACCAGGGTGCGATGGCCTTTGAGCACGAGGATGACGTTGTATTCGCGGGCGAAGGCCGGAGCGAGCTCGAGCCGCTTCTCCAGGACCTCGGCTACGGTTTTCCCGATCAGACGGGCGAACTCCCCCGGGTGGGGCGTGAGCACAACCGGCTGGGTCAATTTCTTGAGAATATCGATCCTGCCGGCCAGGATGTTGAGTCCATCCGCGTCTATAACAGCCGGAACCTTAAGCCGGGGGATGAGCGAAAGGATAAGGGCGGAAGTCGAAGGGTCGGTCGAGAGGCCCGGCCCGATGACGACGGCGTTCTTGCCTCTGAGAATCTTCTCGACCGCGGGCAGCGCCTCGGCTGCGATCGTACCGGCCGCCGTTTCCGACAGGGGCTCGGTCATCAGCTCCAGCATTCCCCGAGCGACAGTGGCAACCGCTCGTCCCGCGGTGGCGATGGTGACTAGCCCGGCGCCCATCCGCAAGGCAGCCTTCCCGGTCAGCACCGCGGCGCCCGTCTTGCCTACCGAACCAGCCAGGACCAGCAGATGGCCATAAGATCCCTTATGGCCGTCCCGGCGGCGCGGAGCAAAAAGCGGCAGAATGTCCTTCCGCTCGGTCACGGCCAATTTCAGATCCGCCGGATCCAGCAGGAACTTGGGGATCCCGATGTCGGCGATCACCAACTGACCGCACAGATCGGCGGCCGGGGGAAAGATATGGCTGATTTTCGGCGCGGCCAGGGCGACCGTCAGATTGGCTCGGACGGCCGGCCCGATGAGTGCGAACGTGTCCGAGGACAAGCCCGAGGGGATGTCGACGGCGACCTTGAAGCCGCGGGCTTTGTTGATATCCTCGATGGCGTTCGCATAAATCCCGGCCGCGGGCTTGTCCAGGCCCGTGCCGAAGATCGCGTCCACGACGATCGAAGCGTGGAGCAGCGTCATCCTCTGCTTTTTCCAACACAGCTCGGTCGAGGCGTCGACGACTTCGACGCCGGACTTCTCCGCCGCCGCCAGGTTAAGGGCGGCGTCACCCTTCAGATCGTCTTTAGCGGCCAGTAGAAGCACGACCGGCTTGCCCCCCCGCAGGCTTAGATGACGGGCCACAACCAGGCCGTCTCCTCCGTTGTTGCCCTTGCCGGCCACGACGACGATGCGCTCCCGGGCCGGATCGGGATAGCGTTTAATTATCTCCTCAACTACCCGCAGGCCGGCGTTTTCCATAAGCACCGGGCCGGGGATGCCGATCTCTTCGATGGCCGTATGATCGATTGCCCGCATCTGTTGCGAAGTCAGTATTTTTTGCATGGCGCTCGATGGGATTTTATCACATTCGGAGAGACCCGGAGAAAAGCCCTTTGGCTTCCGTACGGATGAGTTCGAATCGCACCTCGGCGCGGGAGGAACCGATCCGCCGCTTCGGTACCCTCACGGGATCGCGACGAGGATCGTGTAGAATAGGGATGGAAAGCAGGATCATCCCCATTCGAAACAAAGGCTGCCAATACTCCGACCGCATCTCCACGGAGGACGAAGGCCTGCTAATTTTGGCGTTTTATGTACGGCATTATCCGCACTCGACGGAGGAAACCTGGCGCGAGCATATCCGAATCGGGCGAATCTCCCGCAACGGGAAGCCGGCCTCACCCGACGAAATCCTGATCCGCGGCGACTTTCTCGTCTATTCGCGCCCGGCCTGGGAAGAGCCCGATGCCCCCGTCGATTTCGGCGTTCTCTATGAAGACGATGACATTTTAGTCCTGGATAAGCCTTCCGGCCTGCCCGTCCTGCCCGGCGGCGGATTCCTGGAGAACACCCTGCTTCACTTGGCCCGCAAGCGCTTTGGGCCGGAATGCTCCCCTCTTCACCGCCTCGGACGCGGGACTTCCGGAGCGATCCTGTTCACCCGGAACGAGCAAGCCGCTCGATTTCTGACCAAGGCCATGGTCGAGCGGCAGATTCTCAAAGTCTATCTGGCCAAGGCTTCAGGCCTTGTTTCGCCGGATGCGTTCACAGTCGATGTTCCGATCGGCCCGGTCCCTAACGGCAAAGGGGCAACAGTCAACGCTTATTCTCCCCGCGGCCGCGCGGCTATTAGCCATGTCCGCGTTATTCGCCATCTAACCGACGAGAACGCTTCGATTCTCGAGGTGACGATCCCTACCGGCCGCCCCCATCAGATCCGCATCCATCTGGCTTATGCCGGATATCCTCTCGTCGGTGATCCCCTCTACGGCCCCGGTGGACTCCCCTGGGTCATCGCCGCCGACGGCGAATCCACCGCCCGCCCGGGCGATTGCGGTTATCTTCTACATTCTTGGAAAATCCGATTCCCTAGGCCCGATGGCCGCGGCGAACGAGAAGTGATCGCCCCTCCCCCGCCGGCACTCGCCCCTGAGCCGTGAAAGGAGCTCTTGTTATGCTCGGACATCGTTTTCGAAAAAGAATAATCCTAGTCAAGATCGTTATTGTTGTGATCGTCCTGGCCGGTGTTTCCGGGTGCACGATGATCAAAATGGGCTCTCTCTTTCTGGCCGGCCGTCTCGACCAGAAAGGATACTATTCCGAGGTGGATATCCTTTACCGTCGAGGCTTGATCCTGGTTCCCGTCCAAATCAACAACAGTCCAGAAACATACCATTTCCTCTTCGACACAAGCGCCACATTCAGCGTTATATCTCCGGCCTTGGCACTCTCGCTTGCCGTTGCACCCAAGGTCTCCGATACGATCGTGGATTCCAATCAAAAGAAGGGAACGACTGACTTCGTCACCCTTAACCGGATCACTATCGGCGGAATCCCTTTCGATGGAACCGGCGCGGGCATATTTGACCTGAATCGGATCCCTTCCCTCCCTTCCCTCGGCTGTTACGCCGCCGACGGCGTGATCGGCATGAATCTCATGCGGCTGGCGCCCTATTGGCATCTTGATTATGCCCGGCGGAAATTGATCCTTACCGATCAGGAGGATCGCCTGCCGCATCTTTCTCCCGTCCTGATCCTCCCCTTCAAACAGACCATCCAGCGCATCCCGGAAATCGCTCTGGAGTGGAACGGTTTGCGACTGCCCTTTAAAGTGGATCTGGGGTCGACCTCCGGTTTCAGGGCGCCCTTGGAATATTGGCAGGAAATACGAGGCCGCCGCAAGGACACACCCTCCGTTGCGGTCTACGGCGAATTGCTGGGCGGGGCGATGGGCGTCAAGGCCTCTCGGGGCCGGACGGCCGTCCTTCAGACCGTTAAAAGCGGAGATTATCGTGCGCCGGCCCTGCTGCTTGCATTTTACCCCGAGGCCTTGGCCAGCGTAGGCAATGATTTTTTCGGCCGCTTCGCCGTCACCTTCGACTGGGGAAAAAACGAGATCCGACTGACTCCCCAGGTTCCGGAGTCCCCCCCTTTGCTGGAGACCTTCGGTTTCGGGTTTTCCTTCAATGCCGAGGAGCGAAAATTGTATGTCAGCTATCTCTACGAAGGATCGCCGGCCGAAAAGGCCGGCGTCCAGATCGGAGACCGCATCCTGCGGATCAATGACCTGAAATTCGATTCCGTCACCGTTGATGACTATTGCCGCTTTTACCTGGACCCCGACTTGCTTTTCGGACCAGGAAAAACGCTTTCTCTGCAAGTCGAAGGCGGAGGAAAACAAAAGACCTGCACCTTGAGCAAAACCGTTATTCTTCAATAATATTTCTGGCTTTTCAAGTCATGCGGTAGCCGCTGAAGGCCTCTTAGCGGGAAAGGCGTCAGAAAGGTCCTCCTCAAAGGGAGTTCCCTCTCTTTACGAGAGCCCCGATTCGTGGTATTTTACTCGGTACTTTTCGGCATCCCCCGAATATCCTTAGGAGGTTTCATATGTCCATCAAGATCGGCATCAACGGGTTCGGCCGGATCGGCCGCAACATGCTTCGGGCCGCCGCCGGCGATCCGTCCCTGGAGTTTGTGGCCGTCAACGATATCACCGACGCCGCAACCCTGGCCCACCTGCTCAAGTACGACTCAATCCTCGGCCGCTTCAAGGGCGAGGTTTCGGCGACCGCCGACGCGATCATCGTCAATGGCAAGACGGTCAAGGTTTTGGCCGTCAAGGACCCCGGCGAGCTGCCCTGGAAGGACCTCGGCGTCGATGTCGTCATCGAGTCCACCGGCAAGTTCACCAAGCGCCCCGACGTCATGAAGCACGTCGAAAAGGGCGGCGCCCGCAAGGTCATCGTCTCGGCCCCGGCCACCGACCCCGACATCACCATCGTCATGGGCGTCAACGAAAAGGCCTATGACCCGGCCAAACATCATATGCTGTCGAACGCCTCCTGCACGACCAACTGCCTGGCCCCCGTGGCCAAGGTCCTGCACGAGTCCTTCGGGATCGAAAAGGCCTTCATGACCACGATCCACTCCTACACCAACGACCAGAAGATCCTCGACGCGCCCCATAAAGATCTGCGCCGGGCCCGGGCCGCGGCCGTATCCCAGATCCCGACCACGACCGGCGCCGCCAAGGCGGTGGGCCTCGTCCTGCCCGAGCTCAAGGGCAAGATCGACGGCATCGCCATCCGGGTTCCGACCCCCAACGTCTCGATCGTCGATCTCGTCGCTCTGCTCAAGAAGCCCGCAACCGACAAGGACGTCAACGCCGCCTTCCAGGCCGCCGCGGCCGGTTCGCTCAAGGGCATCCTCGGCTACACCGACGAGCCCCTCGTTTCGGTCGACTTCATGTCCGACCCACACTCGGGGGTCGTCGACGGCCTGTCCACCAAGGTCCTCGGCGACAACTTCCTCAAGGTCATGGCTTGGTACGACAACGAGTGGGGCTACTCCTGCCGCCTTGTCGACCTCGTCCGCTACATCGGCAAGTGACGAGCATGCGGTTCATCGAGGACCTGGACGTCAAAGGCAAGACCGTCTTCCTGCGGGTGGACTTCAACGTCCCCCTGAACGAAGACGGGACGATCCGTAACGATAAGCGCATCAAGGCCTCTCTGCCGACCATCACCTACCTTTTAAGCAAAGGCGCCAAGCTCATTCTGGCCTCCCACCTGGGCCGGCCCAAGGGCAAGCCCGATCCGAAGATGAGCCTCAAGCCGGTGGCCGCCCGCTTGTCCGAACTCATCGGCCGGGACGTCATCATGGCGCCCGACCTCATCGGGCCCGAAGTGGACGCCCTCAAGGCTTCGCTCAAGGAAGGCCAGGCCCTGCTGCTCGAAAACGTTCGCTTCCACCCCGGCGAAACCAAGAACGACCCGGCTCTCTCCAAGGCCCTGGCCGAGGGCGTCGATATCTTCATCAACGACGCCTTCGGCTCCAGCCACCGGGCCCATGCCTCGGTCGTCGGGATCGTCGATTTCGTCCCCGTCGCCGCGGCCGGCTACCTGATGAAGAAGGAAGTCGACAACCTGCGCAAGGCCATCGTCAACCCGGCCAAGCCTTACGTGGCCATCCTGGGCGGGGCCAAGACCGAGGACAAGATCCCGGTCATCGAAACGCTCCTGGACAAGGCCGACACCATCCTCATCGGCGGTGCCATGGCTTACACTTTCTTCCTGGCCCAAGGCCGCCAGGTCGGCACCTCGCTCGTCGAGCCCGACAAGGTCGATGTCGCCAAGGACATTCTGAAGAAAGCCGCGCAGGAAGGGATTCAATTCCTGCTCCCGGTCGACAATTTAATGACCAAATCCATCGAGTCGGGCGTCGTGGAGAAGGTGCAGGAAACGTTCCCCTACCCGGCCGAGCTCATGGGCGTCGATATCGGCCCCAAGACCATCGCCCTTTATGCCGGCATCATCGCCAAGGCCAAGACCATCTTCTGGAACGGCCCGCTGGGCGTGTTCGAAGTGCCGGCTTTTGCCCAGGGCACCATCAAGGTCGCCGAGGCGGTCGCTGCCTCGGGCGCCGTCTCGATCATCGGCGGCGGGGATTCCATCGCCGCGGTCGACAAGGCCGGCGTCAGCTCCAAAATCACTCATATCTCCACGGGCGGCGGGGCCAGCCTCGAGTTCGTGGCCAACCGGACCCTGCCGGGGATCGAAGCCCTGGAAAAGAAAGCCTGACATGCGCCGCCGCACGGCCCCGTTCATCGCCGGCAATTGGAAGATGTACAAAACCCTTCCGGAAGCCGCTGTTTTGGCCGGCGCGGTCCGCGACGCGGCGCCCGGCCTCAAGCCTGCCGAGATCGTCATTCTTCCGCCCTACACCGCGCTCGCCGGTCTGGCCCGGCTCCTGGCCGGAACCGCCGTCGGATTAGGCGCCCAAAATCTCCACTGGGAGGATCAAGGCGCGTTCACGGGCGAGGTTTCGGCCCCGATGCTCGCTGATGCCGGATGCCGTTATGTCGTCGTCGGCCATTCCGAACGGCGGCAGCTCTTCGGCGAGACCGACGAGGCCGTCAATCGCAAGATGCGGGCTGCGCTGAAAGGCAGCCTACGGCCGATTTTCTGCTTCGGGGAGACCCTCGAGGAGCGGGAAGCGGGCCGGACGTTTGAAGTCGTCGGCCGCCAGCTCGCAGCCGGCCTGGAAGGCATCGGAGCGGATCAGTTTGACCGGATCGTCCTGGCCTACGAGCCCGTCTGGGCTATCGGCACGGGGCGGACGGCGACCCCGGAACAGGCCGAAGAAGTCCATGCCTTCGTCCGAAGCCGTCTGTCAGAAAGGGCTGGAAATGGGCCGGCCGATTATGCTATTATCCTCTACGGCGGGTCGGTAAAGCCCGCCAATGCTTATTCCCTGTTCAAAGAATGGGACATCGACGGGTTCCTCGTCGGTGGGGCATCCCTCGAAGCGGAGAGCTTTATCCGCATCGCGGAAGAGGCCGTAAAGGCGTACAAGGAAGTCCAGTGACCGCGTTATTGACAGCCATCCACGTGATCATTTGCATCGTCCTGATCCTGGCCGTTCTGCTCCAATCCGGAAAGGCGGCCGACCTCGCCGGCGCCTTCGGCGGCGGCGGCAGCGCCACCGCGTTCGGGCCCCGGGGCCAGGCTTCGTTGATGTCCAAAGTGACGACGATCAGCGCCGTCCTATTCATGGTCACATCGCTCGGCCTTTGGATCCTGTCGGGCCACGAGGGCAAATCCGCCGTCAGCGGCGTTCAGGCCCCGGCCCAGAAGACCAACGAAGCGCCCATGACGCCCGCGGCCAAGCCTCCGGCCGTCAAAACGGACGCCAACGCGGCCGGCGCCAAGACGCCCGCCGACAAACCGGCCGACAAGGCCGCGGTAAAGCCCCCGGCCGCCAAAGCCCCGGCGGCTCCCGTGACGACCACGCCCTCCTCGGGTCAGCCTGCTCCCCAGCCGGCGCCCAAGAAATAAACGCCTGGCGGCAAATGCCGAAGTGGTGGAATTGGCAGACACGCTAGCTTGAGGGGCTAGTGAGCCTTACCCGCTCGTAGGGGTTCGAGTCCCCTCTTCGGCATTCCCCTTCCTCCCCGGTCCAAGCGACCGGAGAGGTGCGCTTGTGATCGCCTGATTTCAGCGGCCCGGGCCGCGCGGGGCGGCCGGCTTGATCGTGTACTCCTTGGGCGGTTCCGCGCCCAGCAGGTTCTTGACGAAGTAATCCCAGCGCCGGCGCACCATGTAGGCTTCGCCGCCGAAGCCGTGGCTGCGGTTGGGGAACAGGATCAGGTCGAAGTCCTTGTTGGCCTTGATCAGGGCGTCGACGACCAGCAGGGTGTTGTAGGGCGGCACGTTGCCGTCCGTCGTGCCGTGGGCCAACAGGAGCTTGCCCTTAAGCTTGGCGGCATGGTTCTGGTTGGCCTGATCGTCGTAGCTCGTCGTCCCGTCGGCGTTCTTGGTCAGCAGGCCCTGCCACTTTTCACCCCAGTCGTCCTCGTATTCGCGCTGATCGTGGTTACCGGCTTGAGACACCCCGACCTTGAAGAAGTCGGGGTAGCGGAACATGGCGTCGCACGTGGCATACCCGCCGCCCGAATGGCCGTAGATCCCGACCCGGTCGATGTCGATCCAGGGATACTGCGCGGCCAATTGCTTGATCGCCGCCACCTGGTCGGGCAGAGTGTTGTCGCCCATGTTGGCGTAGTAGGCGTCGTGGAAGGCCTTGGACCGGCCGGGCGTGCCCATGCCGTCGATCTGGACGACGATGAACCCGAGCTCGGCCAGCGACTGGGTGTCGCCCCGGACGGGCGCGAACGAACGGCCGCCGATCGAGCCGGACTGCGGGCCGGGGTAGATGCTGACCACGATGGGGTATTTCTTATTGGCGTCGAAATCCGTCGGCCGGAACATCAGACCGTAGATGTCGGTCATAACGTCGCGCGCCTTGACGGTGAACGGGGTGCAGGGCTTCCAGCCCGAGGCCAGGAGCGGCGCGATGTCGGCCTTCTCCAGAGTCAGGAGGAGCTTGCCGTCGGCGTCGCGCAGGGTGGTCGTCGGCGCGACGTCTGGCTTCGAGGCGGCATCCACCAGATATTTACCGGACGGCGCGAGGGTGACCTCGTGATCGGCGTCATCCGGCGTGAGGAGCGTCAGGCCTTTCCCGTCCAGCCCGACCCGGTAGAGATGCCGGAAGTAGGGATCCCGGCCCTTCTCCCGGCCCTGGGCCAGGAAGAAGATCCGCCGGGCTTTTTCATCGATTCGCACGATCAGGGTGACGAGCCCTTCGCCGGACGTGACGGCGTTCTTCAGCTTGCCCGTGGCGGCGTCATAGAGATACATCTGCCCCCAGCCGCTGCGCTCCGAGAACCACAGAATCTCGTTGGACGCGCCCAGCAAGCGCCAGAGGGACCCGCTGTGCCCGGACTCGAAGTAAGTGGCCGCGGTCTCCTCGAAGAGCTCCTTGACCGCGCCTGTTTCGGGATCGGCCGAACGGACCCAGGCCTTCTTGTGATCGCGTGACGAAGAGACGAAGATCAGCCGCTTGCTGTCGGGCGTCCACTCCGCGTCGCCCAAGGCGCCGCCGCGTCCCTTGATGTCGTCGCTGAAAGTGGAGCGATGCTGATCGGGGGGAATCTGGAGCCGGACGACCTTGGGGCCGTCGATGGCGATGATGACCCGCTGGATCGTCGTGACGACGGGGTCGCCGGGCAGGGGGTATTTCCAGGCTTGCAGGACGGGATGCCCGACCTTGGTCTCGACCAGGTACATCTCCCCCACTCCGCGCTGATCCTGCTGGAAAGTGGCGATCTTCTTCGAGTCGGGCGACCACAGCAGAACCGGGCGATCGCTGCGGGTCCAGCCGGCGTTGTCGGTGGCGTACCCGAAATCCTTGACGCCATCGTTCGTCAGCGGACGCTCGGTCCCGGTGGCCGTCTCCTTCAGCCACAGGTTGTCGTTGCGGATGAAAGCCGACAATTTGCCGTCGGGCGAGGTCGTGGCCGAACCGCCAAATCCGGCTCCCGGGCCGGGAGCGGCGGCGGCAGGCGCGGCGCCTGTCTCCTCTTTTAACGCCTCCGGCTTCGCGGTGAACGCCCAGCGCTTGCCCTCAGCCGTGAATGTGACCTTCCCCCCGTCGGGCGAAAGCTCGATGGACGTGAACGGCAAACGAGCCGAGTCGTAGTTCTTGCCCGTTGCCTTGGACAGGGCAACGGCGAGCTTGACCGCGTCGAAAGCCGGCCCCTTGCGCTTCTTGGCCGGATCAACCAGGACGAACGAGGAGGCGTCGGCGGCGACGGCGACGCGGTACCAGAATCGATCGCCGGCCAGCCAAGCCGGCCGCACGCCCATCCGCAGGACAAGAGGAGCCAGGTTCGCGGCCGTCATCTTTTCGGCCTTGGCGTAGTCGGCGGCGGTCAAAGCGGCCGGGCGCCAGGGCGTTTGGGCCGAAGCCGTCGCGACGGCCAGAAGCGCCAGAACGATGAGGATTGGGCATAGGTTACGGATCGAGCGCTTGTCCATGAGCAGCCTCCTAAAAATTGTCACCGCTCCCCAAATACGATTGGATTCCGGGGCGCGGATAGGACGGAAGCATATTCACCCCGATGGGGATGTGTCAAGAACCGGCGGGAACGCGGATCGCTACTCTTTTGAGGCGACCCAGAGGGAAAAATCCGTCTCGTTCATGGCCCCGGTCGTCCGGCCCCGTTCGAACCCGTTCTTCAGGACGATAAAGGTGGGAACGGCTTTGATCTTAAAGGCCGCGGCCAGCTCCCGGTTGGCGTCGGTCTCGACCTTGACGACCACCAGGTTTCCGGCCCGCCGCAGCGCCAGGCCCTCCACGACGGGTTGCATCATATGGCACGGCATGCAGGTCGGCGAGGAAAAATCGATCAGCAGGGGCATTTTGGCGTTCTGGATCAAGGTGACGACTTGCTCGGGTTCCAGCTCCAGAACGCGGCCGGGCTGGGGCAAAGGAGTCTTGCATCGGCCGCAGACGACTTTGCGGGCGGAGTCGCCGGTCGGATAGGCGTTCGTGGCGCCGCACTTGAGACAGGAGACATTGATTTTGTCGGCCATGACGGATTTGCCTCTCTCGTTTCGAACAGTCTTCATTATACGAGATGACCGGCCGGGGTTAAAGGCTCTTCTCCTATCTCCGAGTCTGCGGCTTGGGGTAAGATCCAAGCTAAAGTCAGGGCTTCGGCATTTTTGCCCGGCGGTCGAATCCGCGCCATGCGGCGCCGTACAACGCGCCAGGGTAGCGGCGTGCCTCGGGCTTCCCGATGGAGTCGAGCCAACGAGACTCGAACTCGTCCGCTTCGGAGAAGGAGCGTTGCGTCAGGGCTTCCCGCCCGGCCGGAATGCAAGCCAGCGCTTCCCGAATGAATCGCCCCTCGATCTCGACTCGTTCGGCTCGGCCGATCGGAGCGCGAGTCGGATAATCCCGCAGGATGGCCCGATGGAGGGATTCGTGCCTCCAGAAGAGGGTCGCCGCGTTATAAGTCCCTTCCGGAACCGGCTCGACGGGCATCCAACGGCCGCCCAGCCAAACCGGCTTGAACAAGCTTGTGCACGGCGCGGCGGTCCCCGTCAAGAAATGTGTCTGGGCGCCGGGAAGAAGATGCGACACCATCGAGCCCGTAGTCCCCGTGGACCGGATCGGGCCGAACCCGGCATGGGCGCAAACCGTAAAGCCGGCCAGGCCGCGCGAGGGAGACCAGCCCGAACCTGCGCCGGCCCCATGATCGCGCAGGACGTTCATCATCGCCGCGACGTCGATCCGGCCTCGCGCGCCCCGCAGCAGCTCCTCTGTCCGGCAGCGTCGTTCGCGGCAGCGGCTGAAACGGGTAAAGACGGCGTCGGAATAGTCGCGGGCGAAATCGAAGGCCCGGCCGCGCTTAGTCCAACCGCGCTTCGCCGCGGTCTCGACCAGGCCGGGCGAGGCCAGATCGTACTCGCTCCCGATCGTCAACCCATTGGAGATCGAACGGATGTCCCGCACCTTCACAGCCGCCCACTCGCGGCCCGCTGTCTCCAGCACCCAGGCCTCTTTCGGGTCGGCAAGGAGAAAGCTGTTATGGTAGTAGGTTTTGTGACGGAATCCGCAGTTGCCTCCCTGCCCGTGGCGGGCCAGCAGCGCCGTGATTACATCGCGGGCCTCGGCCGCCGTCCGGCTCCTCTCCAGAGCCAGGCGCAGGAAGTCCATCCCGATCAGGCCGGGGGTCTTATCGTAAGGAACTCTGGTGAACACGGCTTCATTGCCGATCACGACGCCGTGCTCGTTGGCGCCCATCTCCCCACCCCAGATCCAGAACGGCTTGGCCAGCAGGATCTCGAACGTCTCCTCGACCTGGGGGACATCGATGTAAGTGCAATGAACCCGCTCGCCCGAGGCATGGCGGGCGGCCGGAACGCGCAGAATGACATGGGCCTCGTTGGGCTCGCGGTCGGAGTTCTTGGCAAACAGCGTCGCCCCGTCCGAGGTCGTCTCGCCCAGAGCGACGATGGTGTCACACATGGGACTTAGTCGCGGCCAGAAGCGCTTTGCGCTCGGCCTCCGGAAAGCGTTCGATGGCGTAGCGGAGGGTGGTCCGGGGGATGGCCGGGCCGTTGGCCAGAAGAAACTTTTTGAGTCGAGGCGCGTCGGCTTTCCCGGCTTCCCGCAACATCCATCCCGTGGCCTTCTGCAGGAGATCGTCGTCGGTTCCCAGCATCGCCGCGGCCACGACATAGGCCTGATCCAGGAATCGGCCGCGCCGGGTCAGCCCGATGAAAGCGACAATCGACCCCCGCCTGACCCAGCGGTTGCCATGGCTGGTCCATTGAAGGATCTCGTCCGCCAGGGCGGGATGCGTCCCGATCAGTCCGCCCAGGCCTTCCGGACAAAGGCTGTCCACGGAAGCCCAGTTGTTGCAGTAGTCCTTGGCCAGCCAGGCTTTAATCTTCCGGAATTCGGCCGGCCCAAAGTCCTTCTTGAACTTGAGAAGGATGAGAATGCCGACCGCCTTGGCTTCGAATTTCTGTCGGGGCAGCAGGATTTCGGCCAGGGCTAGGGCATCGGCTAGTGACCACGAGGAGCGCACCTCGGCGTAGATCTCCGCCACCAGGGCGCGCATGCGGGGCGTCGTCCAGCCGTAGAACTCCACCTGCTCGCGGAAATAGCGATGAGCCCCCGCCGCGTGGACTGGGTCTCCCCCACTCGCGAGACGGGCGACGATATCGGCAGCCATTTTCTTCGGAGACGGTCCGGATCGGTGCACGGCATTTTCCTTATTCGCGGCCTTCGGCCGGTCGACGGTCATTATAGCCCGGGCGGGTTCGGAATTCGAGTTGCGGCAGGATGATCTTCAGGCTGAGTCGTCTGTCCTCCCGTTCCCACAGGCCTGGTAGGCATTGAGGTCGAGAAAGCCGTGGCCGGAAAGATTGAAGAGGATCGTTCGCTCCCGTCCTTCGCGCTTGGCTTCCAATGCCTCGTCGATCACGGCCGCCACCGCGTGCGCGGACTCGGGCGCCGGCAGGACGCCCTCGCTGCGGAAGAAGAGATTCGCCGCATCGAAAACCCTGTCCTGTCCGTAAGCTTTGGGCTCGACAATCCCCTGCTCGACCAGATGGCTGACCAAGGGGGCCATGCCGTGGTAACGGAGGCCGCCGGCGTGGATGGAGGCGGGCATGAAGTCCTTGCCGAGGGTATACATCCGGAGAAGCGGCGTCAGGCCCGCGGAGTCGCCATGATCATAGCGCAGCTCCCCGCAAGTCAAGGACGGGCAGGCCTCCGGTTCAGCCGCAACGAAACGGATATCGGCCCCTTCGGTTATCCGGCGGCGGACGAACGGGAAGGCCAGGCCGCCGAAATTGGACCCGCCGCCCGCACATCCGATGATCACGTCGGGACGGGCGCCGATGGCCGCCGTTTGGGCTTCCGCCTCGAGTCCGATGACGGTCTGGTGCAGGAGGACGGCGTCCAACACCGAGCCCAAGGCATATCGGCTGTTCCGCCCTTTGAACGCCGTTTCCAAGGCTTCGGAGATGGCGATACCTAGACTGCCGGGATTATCGGGGTCCTTCAAAAAAAGCGCCCGGCCGAATTCGGTCAGGGGGCTGGGGCTCTCGGCCACGTCCGCTCCGAACATTTCCATCAAGACCCGGCGACCTGGCTTCTGTCGGTAGCTGACCCGAACCATGAAGACTCGGACCTTAACGCCGAACAGGGCCCCGGCGTGGGCCAGGGCGCTCCCCCATTGGCCCGCCCCGGTCTCGGTGACCAACGTCTCGATTCCCTCTCGGGCCGCCAGCCAGGCTTGCATCAGGGCCGTGTTGCTTTTGTGGCTTCCCATCGGCCCGACCGCCTCGGACTTGTAGAAGATATGGGCCGGAGTATCCAACGCCCGGCGCAGGCCCGATGCGTAGACGAGAGGGGTCGGGCGGAAAGTCGCATAAGCTTCCAGGACGTCGCCGGGGATGGCGAGGAATCGATCCAGGCTCATTTCCTGGGCCACGAACCCCTTGGCAAAGACGGGCTCCCAGTCGGACGCCGATAGAGGAAGACGGGTCCCAGGATGAAGCGCGGGCTGGGGTGCGATGGGCAGATCGGCCTTGAGATTGTAAAAGGCCTCGGGCAGGAAGCGGCTGTCCCGAGGCGCAAAACGTTCGAAAGCGGTCATGTTATTCTCCATTTTTCTGGTCGTGGACGCGCGGAAAATTCGCCTGGGCGAATGGTTTGCGGGAAAAATGGCGCGGGGGGTGGATTTATTGGGCGGAGGAGGCCGCCCACCAGAAAAGGAGGGATAGAGAAAGAGCCCGGCAGGTTGCGTCGGCTCTTGCACTACGTTCCATGCCGAGCATCATAGGCAGATTCCGAAACGGCGTCAAGTGCCGGGCGAGAATAGCGGCCCCAAACGGAGGTTGCGGCTCAAACCGGGAGCGAATATTGCTTCTGCCGGAAAAGCGTCAGGCAGGCGTCCACCGCGGCGGCGTCGAAGAGCAGTCCCTTCTTGGCCTCGATCTCCGCCAATGCGGCCTCGATGCCCAGGGCGGGACGGTAGGGCCGATGGGTCGAAATCGCCTCCACGGCATCGGCCACGGCGAGAATCCTGGATTCCGGGAGGAGGCTTTCGCCGCGCAGGCCTCCCGGATACCCCGAGCCGTCCATCCGTTCGTGGTGCTCCAGTATCATGCGGGCAATGGGCCAGGGGAAATCGATGCCCTTGAGGATGTCGGCTCCCGCCTGGGCGTGCGTTTTGATCAGCTCAAACTCCAGAGCCGTCAATTTCGAGGGCTTGCTCAAGATTTCCGTAGGGATGCGGATCTTGCCGATGTCGTGGATCATGGCCGCCATATGGAGACCCTCGATGCAGTCGGCCGAAAGCCCCCTTTCCGCGCCGAGGGCCAAGGCCAAGTCGGCCACCCGCCGTTGATGGCCCGCCGTGTAGGGGTCCCTCATTTCGGCGACAGCCGCAATGGATTGGACGGTGGACTTCAAGGCCAAGCGGAGCTTTTCGAATCCCCGCAACCGCTCATCCTCCCGCGACTCCATCTCTTTTAACCGAATGGCAGCGAGCTGACTCCGGTGCTCGGCCGTGAGATTCCGGATCCGGGCGTCGAGCTCGCGGATCTGAACAGGCTTCCCAATAAAGGCATCGGCGCCGTGCTCATACCCTTTGAGCTTGGCCTCCAGCCCCGGCTTGGCCGTGATCAGAATGACGGGAATCTGCCGAGTGGCCGAAGTGCCCTTGACCTTCCGCAGAAGCTCATAGCCATCCAGCCGCGGCATCATCAGGTCGGAAACGATCACATCCGGTAAATCTCTTTCGGCCGCTTCCCAAGCCTCGACTCCGTCCGCCACGGCGACGACATCATGTCCGGACCGGATCAGCATAGTCCGGAGAAAGGCCCGCAGATCCGCATTGTCCTCGGCCAAGAGCACCCGATCGACCGGCGGCGGCGCGTCATCGCCGGAGAGAAGCTCGGCATCGAGCGGTGGCGCGATTTGTTCCATCCAAGCCAGATCGCCGATGGAGACCGGGGCCCCTTCGTCCCGGCAGCGGGCCGAAGGCGGCCGTCCTCCGGCCGGGACGGCCCGGGTAGGGGCGCGGCCGGACGGCGCCGACCGGCGTTCGCGGACGGCCTCGGGCGCCAGATCCGCCAGGTTCGCGGGCAGCTCGATCTCAAACCGCGTGCCGCGCCCGAGCTCGCTGGTCACCGAGATCGTGCCCCGCATCAGCTCGACATACTCTTTGACGAGGGTCAAGCCGATCCCCGTGCCCTCGTAGCGGCGGGTGCTGGATCCGTCGACTTGATGGAAGCGCTCGAAGATGGAAGCCAGATGTTCGGGCGCGATGCCGATCCCCGTGTCCTCCACGGCCAGCCGGATCCGCAGGCCCTCCGCCCGCAGAGTCACAAGGATGGATCCATGGTCCGTGAATTTCAGGGCGTTGCGCACCAAGTTCGTCACAACCCGCTCGAATTTGCCGGCGTCGATATCGACCGCCGGGACGTCTCCGCCGGGCCGGAAATCCAGCCGGATCCCCTTGCGTTCGGCGATCGGCCGGAAGATGTCGACGGTCTCCCGCAAGGTTGCGCCCAAGTCCTCCCGGGTCAGTCGAAGCGGCATCTTCCCGGCCTCGATTTTGGAGAAATCGAGCATTTGATTGATCATATCGAGAAGCTTCAGGGAGTTGCGGTACACCGTCTCGATCAGGGCCTGCTGGTCCGCGGCCAAGTCTCCGGCGTCGCCTTGATAGAGGCTTGCGATCGGCCCCAGGATCGAAGTCAGGGGGGTTCGGACTTCGTGGCTGACGTTGGCAAAAAACTGCGACTTCAAGGCGTCCAGCTGCTTCAATTCCTCATTGGCCTTGGCCAGGCTTCGCCTCCCGCGCAGGGCCTCCAGCCGGGTCCGGTTCTTGATCAGGGTCCAGAGAACGGCCAAAGCCATGGTGATCAGGAGAAAATAGTTGTTGGAGACGATCGCGGCCGTTTGAGAAGCGTCGAACGATCCGGAAAGCAGGGGAAGCATGAAAAAGGCATAGACGACCGCGCAGGCCAGCAGGGCGCGCCGGGCGTCCAGGATCATGACGAAGATCACCACCAGAATCGTCAGGTTGATGCCGGCATAATAGACGCTCGTCGGCCCCCCGGTCAGCCAGCACATGGCCACGATATTGAGGCAGCTGGCGATCATCAGAAACATGCCGGCGTCGGCGGGATGGGAGCGGACCCACTTGGATTTGGCGAGGGCATAAAGGACGGCGCAGACGACGACTTCGATCAGCCGCAGGGCCCAGAAGACGGGATAAAGCCGGGGAAAGACGATGACGTCGAGCGTTCCGAAGAGCGGGAAGAGGAACATCCCGATCAGACAGGTCAGGGAGAGCATCTCCCGGCTGAGGGACCTGGTCTCCCGCTCAAACTGCTCCTTGAGGCCGGGATCCGCGACCGGTTCACCCAGAAACAGCTTGAGCATTTTAAGAGCCACGGCGAGATTTCTCCGGACAATCGAGAGGACCGGTCAGGAACGGACTTTAGGCAGGAGGCGAACGCCGCTCGCATCGGAAGGCATTTCCGCCCACCGGTTGATGCTGCAAGCATACGACCGAGAGCGGGGGGAGTCAATGGCCGCCGGAGCTTGCGGGTGCTCCCCCGGCCTGCGGGCGCAGCAAGATGAACACGAACACGCCCGCGACGAGAGACAGCAGGAACGAGAGCACGGTTCCTCGGATCAAGCCGAACACCGGATACAGGAGGCGCACGCCGATCCCGTAGATGCCGATGGTGATCATGCCGGTGAGCAGCATCGGCCGGACGATGGCCCGGGCGAAATCCAGCCCGTGCTCGCGGAAGCCGATGACCAGGGTGGAGACGAAGACGGCCGGAAAGCCGGCGAAGACGCCGCCGAAGACCGGTCCCCCGATCCGGCTTAGAAGCACGGCCACGACGATGATCAGGCCGCCGAAGACGGCCCGGGCCGCCACCTGAAGCGGCGAATGCCGGCCGCCGCCGTGTTGGGCCTTAGGCAGGCGGAGCACCGATCCGGTGAGCCCGATTGACGCAGCCAGAACAACGGCATAGACCGCCAGCGACCAGCCGAAGCGATTCGGCTTGAGGATGAGGATGAGCGCCGAAAGCACGACCCACAGCACGAGGGCGGCCGAGAATCCGGCGGCGAAGCTGCCGCGGGAGAGAACGGCGAAGGCGAGCAAGAAAAGCCCGGTGACGGCGAAGGCCATCGGGAAGACGGTCGTCGCCTGGGCGGCCGCCTCCGTCCCCTGGCCGAGGCCGATGAAGAAGAAGGTCACGACCACGGTGGACGGCAGGCCGCTCAAAAAGCCGCCGATCCGGCTGCCCAGCCGGTCGGCCGCCAGCGTCGCGGCGGCGATCCAGCCGCCGCCGACGAGAAACGACAGGAGCAGCCGCCAGAGAAACGCGGAGTCGATCATGGGGCGCAATTTACCATGACCGACCCGGCCCTGTCGACCGCCGCGAAGCCGCCGTTTGACAAGCCCGGCGCAGCTGACCGACAATGGGCTCCCGATCGGCCCCGGTCGGACGATCCGATCGCGGCGGCGACGCCGCAATCCCGCCTCCCTTTTTAAGGCATCTTCGTCAGATCGCGGATGATATAAACCTCGTAATCGCCGATCGTCTCGAATCCCGCCTTGCGATACAGATTAACGGCCGGGCCATTGGACTTGTGGACTTCGAGCTTAACCTGGATTCCTTCCGCCCGGACATGACGGAGCGAGGCTTCCAGAAGGATCTTCGCCAACCCTCGCCCCCGCCACTCGGCCGCGACGGCGAAATGATGGAGATGGATGCGCCGGCCGTCGCAAGTCATCCATGACGTGCCCGCCAGCCGGCCCGATTCGCCGTCTTCGAGCACGAACAGGCGCGCCCCCTCGTGGCGCAGGGTCCGGTCGACAACTTCGGCCGAATCGCCGCGCTTAGGCGTTGCCATCCCGGCTTCCCGCCAGACCGCCTCCACCTGGGGAAAGTCCCCGGGCCCGTAGTCGCGGACCCGAAAACGGACTCGATCTTCCGGCGTCGGCTTGGTCATATCCTCTCGCTTCCCGCGGGCCGGCTGACCCCATGGCCCCGCGAAATCCGCCGCTTAGCGGCGCACGCCGCCGCCCGTCCCTCCGGTCGCCGCCGCGGCCGCCTTAGCCCCGGACTGCTCCTTCTCGCGATTGAGCTCCCACATATCGACCGACTGGGAGAAGTCGCCGAGCAACCACTTGCAGAAGTAATCGGCCCGGATCCAGGACCAGTAATCCCCCATATCCCCATAGCCGTGGCGCTGGCCAGGGAAAAGGAAAAAGTCGAACCGCTTGTTGGCCCGGACCAGGGCGTTGGCCAGCCGGAAAGTATTGCCGGGGTGGACGTTGTTGTCGATGTCCCCCGTCGTCAACAGCAGGTGGCCCTTGAGGTTTTTGGCCAGCTCGGAGTTCTTCTCGATGGCATATTCGAACTTGACGACGCCCTTGTCGTCCGTCACTTCCTTGACGCCGTGGTGCTTCTCGCTCCACCAGCGGTTGTAGATGTTGTTCTCGTGGTTGCCCGAGGAGGATACGCCGACTTTGAAGAAGTCGGGATAGACAAGCAGCGCCGCCGCCGTCATGAATCCGCCGCCGCTATGGCCGAAGATGCCGACCCGGTCGCCGTCGACGAAGGAGTGCTTCTGGGCCAGCAGCTCGACGCAGCGCTTCTTGTCGGCCAGGCCATAGTCGCGCAGGTTGCCGTAGCCGAAGTTGTGGTACCACTTGGAGCGCTGGGGATTGCCGCCCCGGTTTCCGATCTCGACCACGATGAACCCGAACTGGGCCAATTGCATGCTGGCGCTCCGCGGGACGAAGGTCTTGGAGACGCTCTCCGTCTGGGGGCCCGGATAGACGTAGAGGATGATGGGATACTTTTTCTGGGGGTCGAAATCGAACGGCTTGTACATGACCCCGTACAAATCGGTGACGCCGTCGTCAGCCTTAACGCTGAAAGACTCGGGATATTTGAATCCGGCCGCAACGAGGGCCGAGACATCCGTCGACTCGAGGGGCAGGATCAGATTGCCCAGCGCATCGCGAAGCTCCGACTTGGGCGCCTGGTCGACCCGGCTAAAATTGTCCACAAACCAGCGGCCGGCCTCGTTCATCGCACCGGCATGATTGGCGTCGCCCGGGTTGAGCAGCTTGAGCCCGCTGCCGTCCAAGCCGACCCGGTAAAGATGCGCAAAGTAAGGGTCCTCGCCCGGCTCGCGGCCCCAGGCGTTGAAATACAGGACGCGGCCCTTCTCGTCCAGGCGCTGGATGCCGGCGCAGACGAACTCGCCCGAGGTGATCGGCCCCTTGAGCTTGCCCGCCCCGTCGTACAAATAATAGTGGCCCCAGCCGTCCCGTTCGGACCACCAGACGATCTCCTTGCCGCCGTCGACCAGCTTAGGCGGCTGGACGTCGACATAGGTGTTGAGGACTTCCTCGAACAGAACTTTGACTTCGCCCTTCTCGACGTCGACGGTGCTGACGTCGTAGCGGTGCAGATTGCGGCTCTGGCGGCCCAGGTAGAGCAGGTCGGAGCGGTCGCCCAGCCAGGTGGCCGGCGGCGGGTAGTCCTTCTCAAGGTCGGACGCTTTCCGCTCCGCCGCGTAGACATCGATCGTCTGGTCCTTGTACTTGTCCGTCTTGACCTTGATCTTGCCTTTGGAGGCGAGGTCGAAGATCCACAGCTCGAACTGCGGCTGGGCTTCCTCGCCGGGCATGGCGTATTTGTAGGTTTCCAGGGTCGGCCGCGGATTGGACAGAGAGTTGATAACCCACAGGGCACCGACCTTGCGCGAATCGTCGCGCTCGATCGAGAACTTTTTGGAGTCCTTGGACCAGATCACCCCGGCCGCCGGGACCCGGTAGTCCTTGCGGTCCTTTTCGTCCTTCTGGTAGGTCTTCTTCTCCTCGTCGGTGAGGTCACGAGTGTAGCTGTAGTATTCCTCGCCGTCAGTCGTCAATTGGACTTCCTTGACGTCCTTATCATCGGCCTTCTTCCAGGCCTTTTTAAAGCTCTCGGCATCCATCATGTAGAGATTGAAACCGCGGCCGAAAATGATCGTCTTCTCGTCGGGCGAAACCGAGGCCCAGCGCGGCCGGGTCTCGGGGGCCTTGTAATCCTCCAGGAGAGTCAGCTTGCCGGAGGCCAGTTCGTATTCGAAGTACAGGGCCTTGGTCTTGCTCTCGGGCTCCTTGAGCTTGTCCGCGTCCTTCTTATCCTGATCCTTCTTATCCTGATCCTTTTTGTCCTGATCCTTCTTCTGGGTGTCCTGGAGCTTTTCCTTCTCCTTCTCCTTATCCTCGAACTCCTTGCCTACGTCGACGACCTTTTTCAAGACGTCGCCGACCCGGACATCGGCGTCTTTGGGATACTCGATATCGAACCGGATCGTCGTGTCCTTCTTGATGAACTTGATCGTCCGGATCGGCAGGTGTTGGGCCTCATAGGGGAAGAGGGTGATCTTGGTCAGCAGGGCCGCCATCTTGGCGTTGTCGAAGAGCGGCCTGCGTGACTTAAGGGCCGGATCGACGATGAACCACTTCCGGCCCTGGCTCGTCTCATAGGCGTACCAGAACCGGTCGCCCGATTCGAGCCAGCGGGGCTGGACCTGGCCGTCGAAGACGAGCTTGCCGACCTTGGCCGCCGTCCAGCGCGAGGCCAGCTCGTAATTGGCTTTCTGGGCCGCCGGGGCTTGGGCACCGACGAGAGTCAGGCAGCCCAGGACGAGAATAAGAGCGAGGGCGATTGCCGCCGGTAAACGCTTCATGAGGCCTCCAGGAAGTTAAGGGAATGAGTTGTCGGCCGTCCGGAGACGGCCGGAGGGGCGAAAGAGGGCAGGGCGGGAATGGGACGTAGGCCGAGATAAAGAGCCATGAAAACAGACTTTTATATCAGCCCGGCAAAAAAATCAATCAGGCTGAGCTTCAGAAATACAGCATGAGGTACAGCTTCTGCTCGCTGTTGCTCTTTTTGATATCGGGCAAATGCAGGTAATAGCCTTCCTTGTAATAATACAGAAACTCAAATCCCAAGTTGATGTTGTCGACCAGCTTGATGGCCAGCCTGGGCTTGAAGACCATAATGTTGTTGTGCCCGGCCGGGCCGACGAAATTATAAAGCCGGTAAAAATAGAAGATCGCCGTCAGCTGGCCGAACGTCGTGAGGTTCAGGGTGCTCTCGATCTTGGCCTCGGCTCCGCCCGCATAATTGTAGTTGCGGACATGTTCCCCGGCTTCCATCAAATCGATATAGGGCGAATCGCTGGCCCCGAGGGGAATGAGCCCGAGATGGAAGGCGGCTTGGAGATTCGATTCCTCGGACAGCCGCCACTTGGCAATCAGCCCCCCGCCGAAAGCCAAGGTGCTGATCTGAAAGATCTTGCTGTCCCAGTAGTTATAGTGCTGGAAGACCCCCATCAGCAAATCCATGCTCCCCGAGTGAACGGTTTTGCCGAAGAGCAGGCCGTAACCGATGAAATTGTCCAGATATCGCTTGCCCATGTTTTTCCCGTAGCTGAGGTCCGTCCGGATCTTGAAGAAATCAAATGGCTTCCGGGGCCGGATTTCAAATGGATCGCCATAATCCAAATGGATGTTTAAGTTGGCGCTCAGGCTGCCGGTGCCGAAGCGGCTGCCTTGATTGAACCAATGCGCTCCCGCGCTCGCGGAAATGTTTATCGGCTCTTTCTGATAGATCTCCTTCGTCGTGACCCGGGTCAACTTACCCTGCAGGAGCCGGCTGAACGCTCGCCCCGGGCTAAGAAGCAGGGCCCCGAATTCCCTGAAGAACCGCTCCACCCCGGTCGCCCGGTCGTCCAGGAGCGATGAGCTCAACCGATAAAAAATTTCCCCGAATAAGGAACCGCTGAGCGTCGTGTTGATCAGATCGTTGTAAGCCGGCCGGCCCGTTTCTCCGAAGTACTCCCACATCAGACTGCCCATCAAGGCGAAGGGGACGGAGCTGAAATACCCGTACCCGTTGGACCGGGCGGAATTGAAAAAAGCGCCGCCGGAATAGGGATGGAAGAAAAAATTCGTGTTGAAAGGGTCGATATCCCACTGCCAACCCTTCAGGAAATTGTTTTTCCAGCTCGTCAACCCGACCCGGGCCCAGGGATAGCCCATGATGAACCGATCCATCGCCCAGGTCAGGACATTCGAGGAAAACACCCGGAAGGCAACCCCCCCGGGCAACGATTTTTTGATGAACGCCGGGTCGTCATCCCGGAGCCGGACGTCGGGTTCGACGAAGGGCTGTTGTTGCAAAGAGAACGGGAGGAGGCCGAAGCCCCCTCCCTCATTGCTGTCGAAGCCGGCTTGGTAGGATGAGAGATGGAAAGTCGGAGGAATGCCGCGCCCGGGCAGCCGTCCCGCATAGACGGCGGAACCGCCGCCCAGGAGAGCTATGAAGCCAGCCAAGGCCGGCAGCGCCTTAATCCAATTCAAGCCCGTCGGGCGGCCGGTCTCTCCTCGGCTCATATCCTCACCGATCTTCCGATCCCCGCGGGCTGTTAATCGATCCTTTTCTTTTTATCCGGCGGGGCGGCCTTCCTGTCCGGCGGAGCGGACTTGGCCTGAACGGCGTTCCTGCCCTGAGCGACCTTCTTGACCTGCTCGGTGTCGTTCTTGTGCCGGACCGTGATCTGCTCGGTCTCGACCACGTGGTTCTTCTTCAAATCGGTGATCTTGACCTCGTATTCTTTCGTCACCTTGGCTCTGGCCGAGGCGTTGTTGACCCGCTTGGCCTCCTGGTCGCGCTTCAGCTGCAGGCTTTGAATCTCCTGCGCCTGGGTCGCCTCTAAGATCCTCTTTTCATCGGCCTGGCGTTTCTGAACGGCCGCGGCCTCGGTCGAGGCGGTCTGCCGGCCGCGAGGGTCGAAGACTTTGGCCGGGGCCAGCTCTTGCCGGGCCTGGTTCGTGTTCAAAAATACTTTTGGTTTAGCGGCCTTATTGGCCCGGATGGTCGGACGGTAGATCTGGACAGCTTGGCCGGCGACCCTCATGCGTCCGGGCTGCTGGACGTCCTGCAGGCTGTAAGTGGGGACGGCCCGCCCGGTGATGCGACGGACCTCATCGAGCCCGAAGCCCTCGTTTACGATCCGGTCGTTGCGCGTGTACAGGTTGTTGCGGAGAGTCGTGTAATTGACGATCGTCTGGTTGCGTTCATACGGCAGCAGATAGCCGTTGAGGTTCGAATCCTGGAAATGCGATCCTTGGATAAAGACCCAGAAATTGAGGGGGATGCGGATGGCAAGAGAGACGGATCTCATGCCCACCCGGAATTCGAAGCCGGGCGGGAGAGGCGCCCAGCCCATGTATTGATCGTTGGATCTCCAGGTCACCCAGGCCGGCCCCCAGACCGTGTCGGGCACCCAGAACCAGCCGATCTCCTCATCCCAACCCCAGCGTCCGTAATGGAAAGGGATATCCCCCCATTCCTCGTCGGCGAGCCAAGTCCAGCCGTAATCGGACCAGACCCAACGGCCGTAGCTGTAGGGCCGCCAACGATAGCCCATGTGCCGGGGAATCCAAACATAGCCGTACGGGTTGAGATCGATCCAATCTCCGTAGGCGGACAGGCGATCATAGAAATAGGAATTGTCTTCATACCGGCCGTATTCTTGCGGACGGTTGGAATACTGCGCCCCACCGGGGGCGATGGCGCTTCCCCCGTTCGGAAGAGGGCCGCCGGCCGGCGAGACGAGATAGGCGGCGGAACTCGCCGCCATGACGAGAACCGCGGAAATGATCCAAAAAGATTTTTTCATAGTTGTTCTCCTCCTAGCAACGCTAAATGCAATATGCGTGCCATATCGCTTGCGGCCTTTCTTTTTCGCGGCCATGATCCGGGACCGGCAATGCTCCCCGGAAATCGCAGTCCATCAGGGCAAAACGGGCTCGGGACCGGTGTCTTCTCTGGCCTCGGCCGGAGACTCCAGATTCCACTTTTAATAGAAATCATCCTGCCGGACAGGATAAGCGTCCGGATTGAATCCCGCACCTTGCGCCGATTCGACCGGGGAATATATGGGGATAAGGGTATTCGGCTTTCCGTTTCGGGGGCCCGGACTTGGCATGAAAATCGCTTTAGGAGGAATGGATTCTTCCGAATCCCTGGCTCCTGTCCGCTTGCGGAAAGGCGCCTGAGCTCGAAAGCCGGAATAAGGAGTCGTCGCATGACCGCCAGGCCCTCCGACGGAAGACAACATCGAGCCATCCTGCAGAGCTTGGCCCGGCGGGCGATGATCGAGCGGGGCTTGCTCCCCGACTTCTCTCCCGAAGCGCTCGCCGAGCTTGGCCGGATTCAGCCCCTCCCGCCGGCAGCGGACAATGACGCCCGCGACCTCACGGCCCTCCTGTGGGCCTCCATCGACAATGACGACTCCCGCGACCTGGATCAGCTGACCGTCGGCGAAGCCCTGCCGGGCGATGAAGTCAGGGTCCTTGTCGCCGTCGCCGATGTGGACAGCCTGGTCAAAAACGGCTCCCCCATCGACGAGCACGCCCGTCACAATACGACCTCGGTTTACACCGCGGCCCTGATATTCCCCATGCTGCCGGAGAAGCTGTCCAACGATCTCACCTCCCTGAACCCCGATGCCGATCGCCTCGCCCTGGTCGTCGACATGGTCATCGGCCCGGACGGATCCGTGGGGGACTCGCAGGTCTATCGAGCCCGCGTCCGCAACCGGGCCAAGCTGGCCTACCGCCGCCTGGCCGCCTGGCTGGAAGGGACGGCCCCCGCGCCGGATGCCGTGGACGCCGTCGCCGGGCTGGCCGAGAATCTTCGCCTCCAGGACCGGGCCGCGCGGCGGCTAAGAAATCTGCGGCACGTCCACGGGGCGCTCAGCCTGGAAACCATTAAGGCAAAACCGGTCTTTGAAGGCGACCAGCTTCGGACTCTCGAAATCGACGCTAAGAATCGGGCCACGGACCTGATCGAGGACTTCATGATCGCGGCCAACGGTGTCACCGCCCGTTTTCTGGCCTCCAAGCAATTTCCGTCCATCCGGCGCGTCGTTCGCGAGCCGAAGCGTTGGGACCGGATCGTCAAGATCGCCGGCGCCGCCCGATTTCGGCTGCCGGCCGGCCCCGATCCAAAGGCCCTGGATGAGTTTCTCCTTCGGGAAAAAGCCGCCGATCCGCTCCGATTCCCCGACCTCTCCCTGGCGGTGATCAAGCTCTTGGGCGCGGGCGAATACACGGCCGAGCGGCCCGGCGGCGCGTCGGCGGGGCACTTCGGGCTCGCAGTCCAGGACTATACCCATTCGACCGCCCCGAATCGCCGCTATCCCGACTTGATCACGCAGCGGCTGCTGAAAGCCGCCCTGCGGGGCGGCGCCTGGCCCTATCGCTTCGAGGAGCTGGAGGACTTGGCCCGCCGCTGCACTGAGCAGGAGGATGCGGCCGACAAAGTCGAGCGGCAGATCGACAAATCCGCCGCCGCGCTCCTGCTCGCCCCGAGGCTTCACGAACGATTCGAAGCCCTGGTTACGGGAGCCTCCGAAAAAGGCACCTGGGTCCGGCTTCTTCCCCTCCCGGCCGAAGGCAAGCTCATTCAGGGGTTCAGCGGACTGGATGTCGGCGACCGGATTCGGGTCGAACTGATCGCGATCGATGTCGAGCGCGGCTTCATTGATTTCAAGGCCGTCGGTCCGGCCGGACGGTAAACGGGGCGGCCCCGCCCCCCGATCCGCCGGGCCGCGGCCGGATGACCGAAGAAAGGAAAGCCCGATGTTCAATTGCATCCTCCTCCCGCTGGACCGTTCGCCTCTGGCCGAGTGCGTGCTGCCCCACGCCGTCGCCATCGCCCGCGCCTTCGACGGCCGGGTCATGCTTCTGCATGTCTTGGAGAGGCCCCGCGAAGAGCGCCAGCGGCGGGCCATGGACCCGCTCACCTGGCAGGTCCGCCAGGCCGAGGCCAAAACCTATCTGCACGGCCTGGACTTGCGCCTGCAAGCCGCCGGCCTGCAGCCGGAAACCCATCTTCTCGAAGGGTCCGCGGCCGAACAAGTCGTCGGCTTTTCGGACAGCCGCGCGGCCAAGCTGATCATTTTGAGCAGCCACGGCCAGAGCGGCTTGAGCGACTGGGGCATGAGCAGCGGTGGGCAGAAGATCACCCTTCGGGCGCGGACATCGGTGATGATCGTTCGGGCGGCCCAGGAGCCGGTGGGAGAGGTGACCGGTTTGCGCTATCAGCGCCTTCTCGTGCCCTTGGACGGCACCCAACGCGCCGAGTCCATCCTGCCGGCGGCCGCCGCCCTGGCCCAGGCACACGGCGCACACATCCTTTTGGCCCACATCGTCCAAAAGCCCTCTCTTCCCCGAAGGACGCTGCCGAGCCGTGAGGACGTCGAGCTGGTCGAACGGCTCATCGAGCGCAATCGGGTCGAAGCAACCCTCTACCTCGATCAGCTGCGGTCGCGGCTGGCCGGGGAGGTTGCCACACGCGTCCTGGTCAGCGATCACCTCTCGGCGACGCTGCATGAACTGGTCGAACAGGAAGGCGCGGACCTGGTCCTGCTCAGCGCGCATGGCCGGTCCCGGGAAACGCGGGGCCTCTACGGCGACGTCATCAGCCATCTCATCGCCTACGGCACGACTCCGTTGATCATCCTCCAGGATCGTTCGTCCATCCCGGGCGAAGCAGCGGCCGGCGATTCCGGAAAGCCCTAGCCGATGGCTCCGACCGCCTTTCCCCTGCCCCGCTTTCTGCTAGCCCAAGAGGCCCTTTTTCGCCAAGCGACGCGGCAGATGCAATCCCGGACCCAAACCTTATCGCGTTCCGAAGCCGCGGAGTGGCTGCCGGATAATTTTTATCTGATCCAGCAAACCTGCCGCCAAATCCGGGAGGATATGCCGGCCCGCTTCTATCGCCAGCTGCCGCTCCGTTCGGCCGGGCCGCTGCGGGGCTACCCGCGGGTCTATGCGCTGGCCCAAAAATTGATCGTGCGGCAGAAGGCCCGGCTGGACTTGGCGTCCATGACCCGCTTCGTGCGTCTCTATCAGGATCTCGCGGGCCTGGCCATGGGCGAATTGTGGGCCCTGCCGGTGATGCTCCGCCTCGGGCTGGTCGAGTTTTTGGCCCAACGGATCTGTCTCCTCACCGGCCTCCCCCGCGACGCCTCGCTGCCGACGCTGGTCTTGCCTCCGGCGGAGCCCGGCGAAGAAACGGTCTCCGACTGCATCACCAGTCTGCGCCGGCTGGCAACCCTCGACTGGCGAAGCTTCTTTGAGAGCCTCAGCCGCGTCGAACGCGTTCTGCGCGGCGATCCGGCGCAGGTCTATGCCCGGATGGATCGGGAGACGCGGGACCGCTATCGCAAGGTCGTGGAGGAGCTGGCCCGCGCCACCGGCCGGGACGAACCGGAAGTGGCCCGGCAGGCGATCGACCTGGCCCGGACTCCGGCCCCGCCGGCGACCCCGCGCACCGCGCATGTCGGCTATTATCTGATCGACCAAGGTCGGGCTAAGCTCGAATCTCGGCTGGGCTATCGCGGGACTTGGCGGACCCGCCTCCGCCGCCGGATTTTGGATCATCCGACACCCATCTATCTCGGCGGCATCGGATCGATGGCTCTCGTCGCCGGACTCGGCGCTATCCTATATGCCAGCCCGGACGGCCTCCATTTCTGGCCTAGCCTGGCCGTCGGACTTCTCGGGCTCATCCCGGCGCTGACCGTCTCGGTCGGCCTGATGAACTGGATCATCTCCCTGGCCCTGCCGCCGCGCGTCCTGCCCAAAATGGACTTCGAGGACGACATTCCCGCGGGATCCAAAACCTTGGTGGTGATCCCCTCCCTGCTCTCCAGCTCGGCCGAAGTGAAGTCCCTGCTCAAACAGATCGAGCTGCACTATTTGCGCAGCCAGGGCCCGCACTTGTATTTCGCGCTGCTCACCGATCTGCCCGACGCCCCGCTCCCCCCCCCGGCCGGCCGGGAGCCGTTGGCGGCCCAAGCCAGCGACGGCATCACCGCGCTCAACCGGAAGTATCCCCGGGAGTCGTCGCCGCCGTTCTACCTCTTTCATCGCGACTCGCGTTGGAATCCCCAGGAAGAGCGTTGGATGGGCTGGGAGCGCAAGCGCGGCAAGCTGCATCAGCTCAACCGCCTGCTTCGCGGCGGAGCCGATACGGCCTTCAGCCTGAAGACGGGCGACCTGGCCGTCCTGCCCGGGATCAAGTACGTGATCACCCTGGACGCCGATACGCTGATGCCGCGGGAAGCCGCGCATCGATTGGTCGCCGCGCTCGCGCATCCGCTCAATCGGGCCGAATTCGCCCCCGGCGGCAACGTCGTCAGCGCCGGCTATACGCTGCTCCAGCCCGGGATCGAGATCACCTCCACCAGCGTCGACCGCTCGCGCTTCACCCGGATCTTCGCCGGCGACGTCGGCTTCGATCTCTACTCCCGGGCCGCCTCCAACGCCTATCAAGACCTTTTCGGCGAAGGGAGCTACGTCGGCAAGGGCATCTACGAGGTCGACGCCTTCGAACGCAGCCTGGCGGGGCGAATGCCGGAAAACGCCCTGCTCAGCCACGACTTGATCGAGGGCCTCCACGGGCGGGTCGGGCTGGTTACCGACGTCGTCTTATACGAAGACTACCCGCCGCACTACTTCGTCTATCTGCGCCGCTCGCGCCGCTGGATTCGCGGCGACTGGCAGCTTCTGCCTTGGCTCTTGCCTCGGGTGCCCTCGGTCGGTCGGGGCACCATCCCGAACGACCTCTCGCTCATCGGACGCTGGAAGATCCTGGACAATCTGCGCCGCAGCCTCCTGGCCCCGGCCCTGTTGGCGCTGTTTCTGGCCGGCTGGCTGGGACTGCCCGGCTCGCCGCTGGGTTGGACCCTGGCCGGAGGGTTGGCGCTGGCCGTCCCCGTGTTCACGGATTTCCTGCTCGGCTCGATGCGCGCCCTGCGCGGCAGCCCTTGGCCCCGGGTCTTCCGGGCCTTGCGCGTCGGCCTGATGCGCTGGGTCCTGGCCCTGGCCTTCATCCTTTACGAAACCCTGCTTACGCTCGGCGGGGTCGCGACCACTCTCGTCCGCATGTTCGTCACGCGCAAGCACCTTCTGCAATGGACCAGCTATGCGGATATGGCCCGCGCCACCTCGGGCGGCGTGACCGTCTCGCAAGTCCTGACGGCGATCGTCTCCACCGCCGCCGCGGCCGGCGCCATTCTCGGGATCCATCCCGCCGCCCTGGCCCCGGCCTCGCCCGTTTTGCTGGCCTGGCTCCTGTCGCCGCTGATCGCCTGGTTCATCGGCCGCCCGATCGATCACGCTCCCGCCCCGTTGTCGGCCGGCGACACGGCGCGGCTCCGCGCCTTGGCCCGACAGACCTGGTCCTTCTTCGAGCAGTTCGTCGGCCCCGAGGACCATTGGCTGCCTCCGGATCACTTCCAGGAAGCGCCGCTCGGTCGGCTCGCCCACTCGACCTCTCCCACGAACGTGGGGATGCTCCTGCTGTCGACGCTGACCGCCTATGACTTGGGCTACATCGGCTTGAGCGACCTGTCCGCCCGCTTGCAGGCGGCCTTCGACAGCCTGGACCGGCTCGAAAAATACCGCGGCCATTTCCTGAACTGGTACGAGACCCGCACGCTCGAGCCGCTGCCGCCCCGTTATGTGTCCACGGTCGACAGCGGCAACCTGATCGCCTGTCTCCGGACCCTGAAACAGGGCTGTCAAACCCTGCGGCGGCAACCGATCGGCCGGACTCGCAACTGGGACGGGCTGCTCGACACCTTGAGCCTTTTCGACGGGCCCGCCGGGGAAATGACGGAGGAGGCCGGGGCGCCGCTTCGGTCGAAGCTGGCCGGATTCAAGCTCCACATCCGGACCGCACCGAATGATGCCGCGAGCCGCGCGGCGTTGTTGCATCGGTTGTTCGGCGACGGCTGGAACGGGATCAATCAAACCTTGCTGACGCTCATCGCCGCCGACCCGGGATCCTTGAGCGCCGCGACCCTGAACAGGCTCAGTCTAGCGGCTGATCGCACCCATAGCCATTTGTTCAGCCTCCAGCGCGAGGCCGACCAGTTGACGCCTTGGCGGACGGCGATGAGCCGCCCGCCCGCGGCGTGCGCGCGCCCCGATGCGCCGGCCGCGATCCGCGAAGCCTGGCAGGCCTTGGCCGCCGCGTGGCCGCCGGCGCCCGCGCTGGAGGAGATCGAGCCCGCTTGCGCTGCGGGGTTGGCGAACCTGGAGCGCCTGCGCAGCCGGATCGGCAGGGATCCCGAAGCCCTCGCATGGTGCGAGAATCTGGCCCGGAATCTGCCGTCGGCCGGGTCGGCTGCCGCAGCCTTGATCCGCAGCTTCGAAGACTTGGACGAGCGGGCCGGACGGCACATCCGGGACATGGATTTCCGCTTTTTGTTCGACCCCCAGCGGCAATTGTTTCACATCGGCTACAATGTGCCGGCCGAAAAGCTGGACAACAACTATTACGACCTGTTGGCCTCCGAAGCCCGCATCGCCAGTATCGTCACCATTGCCCGAAATGAAGTCCCCCCGAGTCACTGGCTTCACCTGGGCCGGCCCCTGACCCGGATCGGCGGCGCGCGGGCGTTGTTATCCTGGGGGGGCACGATGTTCGAATACCTGATGCCCGCCCTGCTCATCCGCCATTACGAAGGGACTTTCCTGCAACGCAGCTGCCTGGCCGCCGTCGACGGACAGATCGAATACGGCCGCCGCCGGAAAGTCCCCTGGGGCGTCTCCGAATCCGGATACTACGCCTTCGACGCGGATCTGAACTATCAATATCGCACCTTCGGCGTGCCGGGCCTGGGGTTTAAACGGAACCTGGCCGAGGATCTGGTCGTCGCCCCCTACGCCTCCCTGCTCGCGCTGTCATGGCGTCCGCGGAAGGTTATGGAGAACATCGCCCGCCTGGACAAGATGCGGATGCGGGGCGCATACGGATTCTACGAGGCCGTCGATTTTTCGGCCGCCCGACTTCCCTTGGGGGAAACCCGGGCCGTCGTCCGATCCTACATGGCGCACCACCAGGGAATGATCCTGGTGGCCCTTGTCAATCATCTCCACGACAACGTCATGGTCCGGCGCTTTCACGCCGATCCGGTCGTTCGCAGCGTCGAGTTGTTCCTGCAGGAGAGGGTGCCCCGCGACGCGCCCCTGGAGGCCGTGCAGTCCGAAGATCAGCGCGCCGTGCGGCTGGATCCCGTGCGCCGGCAGGTCGAAGCCGCGCCCTGGAGCGTATCCGCCCATTCGCCCGCGCCCCAAGTCCATTGTCTGTCGAACGGGCGCTACGGCGTGTTGATCACCAGCGCCGGCGGCGGTTTTAGCCGTTGGCAGGGCCTGGACCTGACCCGCTGGCGCTCCGACACGACGCGGGAGGACTCCGGCTCCTGGATCTATCTGCGGGACCTGGAGAGCGGCGAGGTCTGGTCGGCCGCCGATCAGCCCACGGCCGTCCCGCCGGAGAGTCAGGCCGTGCAGTTCTTCCCCCATCGGGCGGAGTTTCGCCGCTCCGATCGCGGCCTCGGCTTGACCATGGAGATCGTCGTCGCACCGGACGACGATGTCGAGATCCGCCGCCTGTCCCTCACCAATCACGGCGATCGCGTACGGCACATCGCCTTAACGAGCTACGGCGAAGTCATCCTGGCCCCGCAAGCCGCGGACGCCCGGCATCCGGCCTTCAACAATCTGTTCATCGAGAGCGAATACCGGCCGGACGGGAACATGCTTCTCTTTCGGCGGCGGCCGCGCGCGGCGGATGAAGAACCCGTCTTCCTGGCCCATGCGGCGACGGTCTCGCCGGGGCACCCGGTCACCGGCGCCTACGAGACCGATCGGGCCCGCTTCCTGGGGCGGGGCCGGACCCTGCGCGCGCCGGCGGCCTTAGGCCTTCGGGACGATCTGTCCGGCACGGCGGGCGCGACCCTGGATCCCATCATGGCCCTCAGCCAGATCCTTCACCTGCCGCCTCACGCCTCGGCCCAAGTGAGCTTTCTGACGATCGCCGCGCGTTCCCGCGACGCGGCCTTGGGGTTGGCCGAGCGCTATCAGGACGCCCGAACGATCGAGCGGGCCTTCGAGCAATCGCGGGGGCGGGCCGAAGCGGAGCTGCGGCGGCTCGATCTGACCGCACCGGACCTGGAGCTGATCCAGCAGCTCTTGTCGGCCCTCCTGTATCCGCGGGCCGCTTGGCGCGCCGGCGCCGCCGCCCTGGCCGCCAATCGCCAAGCCCTCTCGGGCTTGTGGCCTTTCAGCGTCTCCGGGGATTATCCCATCCTCCTCGTTAAGATGAACGCGACGGAAGACCTGGGCTTGGTTCGCCTGGCGCTCCAGGCCCACGCTTTCTGGCGCCGGCAAGGCTTCCTCGTCGACCTCGTCATTCTCAACCAACAGGGCATGACTTACGGCCAGGAATTGCGCGGACAGCTTCAGCGGCTTCTGGTCCGTCACGAGGGCGAAGACGGCTTCGGCCGGCGAGGCGGCGTCTTCCCTCTGTATGCCGATCAGCTTCGCGACGAGGATCGGATCCTGCTGGAAACGGCGGCCGGAGTCGTCCTGGACGCCGGGCAGGGCTCGCTGGCCCAGCAATTGCAAGCCCTGAACAAGCCGTCGACCGAGCTGCCCGCCTTCGTCCCCATCCCTGGACCCGCTTCTCTGGAACCCACGCCCCCGCTGGCGCGCCCCGCCGATCTCGTCTTCGACAACGGCTGGGGCGGATTCAGTCCGGATGGGCGCGAATACGTCATCTTCCTCGAACCGGAGCGCTGGACGCCGGCCCCATGGATCAATGTCATCGCCAATCCCGATTTCGGCTTTACGGTTTCCGAAGCCGGTTCCGGCTTCACCTGGTTCGGCAACAGCAGCGAAAACCGGCTGACGCCCTGGTCGAACGACCCGGTTGCGGATCCCCCGGGTGAGGCGATCTTTCTGCGCGACGAGGAAACGGCCGAGGTCTGGTCGCCCACCCCGCTGCCGTGCCGCGCGGCGGCGCCGTATCTCGTCCGCCACGGCGCCGGCTATTCAATTTTCGAACACCACAGCCATGGACTGGCCCAACGGCTGCGGCTGTTCGCGGATGCCGCGGAACCGGTCAAGATCGTGCATCTGCGCCTGACCAATCTGTGGGCCCGCCCGCGGCGCCTCACGGCGACGTTTTACGCGGAGTGGGTGCTGGGTTCGACGCGCGAGGCCGGGCAGGCCTTCATCGTCTCCACCTACGACAGCGAGCATCAGGCCCTTCTGGCCCGCAATCGGGCCAACCCCGAATTCGGCGAGCGGGTGGCCTTCGTCGCGGCCAGCCGGCCGCTCCACGGACTGACCGCGGATCGCACCGAGTTCCTGGGGCGCAAGGGGGATCTGCGGCCGCCCGCGGCCCTGCGCCGCATCGGCCTGGCCAGCGTCGTCGAGCCCGGGCTCGATCCCTGCGCCGCCCTCCAGCTTCATATCGATCTGCCGCCAGGCGAATCGCAGGAAGTCTTTTTCCTGCTCGGGCAAGGCAAGGATCGGGCCGACGCCCTGCGGCTCATCGAACGCTTTCAAAGCGAGGACCGGATCGCCGAGGCCTGGCGGCAGGGACAGGCCCTCTGGGAGGAGCGGCTCGATGCGGTGCAAGTGAAGACCCCGGATCCGGCCATGGATCTCCTGCTCAACCGCTGGCTCATCTATCAGACGCTGGCCTGCCGGGTCTGGGCGCGCTCGGCGTTCTATCAATCGTCCGGCGCATTCGGGTTCCGGGATCAGTTGCAGGACGTCATGGCCCTGGTCCACACCGCACCTGGCCTGGAGCGGGAACAGATCCTGCGCGCCGCACAGCATCAGTTCGAGGCCGGCGACGTGCTCCATTGGTGGCATCCGCCTTCGGGACGGGGCGTCCGCACCCGCTTCTCGGATGATCTGTTGTGGCTGCCGTACGTCGTCGCCCACTATGTGGCCTCGACCGGCGATGCGGCCGTCCTGGAGGAGCGCATCCCCTTCCGCCAAGGCGCGCCCCTGGAGCCGGGCGAGACGGAGCGATACGGGCAGTACGCCCCCGGCGTCGAGCCATTCACCCTCTACGAGCATTGCCGGCGAGCCCTGGAGAAGGCCGTCCCAACCGGGACCCATGGCCTGCCGTTGATGGGCGGCGGCGATTGGAATGACGGCATGAATCGGGTCGGCATCGAGGGACGCGGGGAGAGCGTCTGGTTGGGCTGGTTCCTGATCGCGACCCTGACCCGCTTCGCCGGACTCTGCGACCTGCGCGGCGAAAGCGGGCCGGCGGCGGCGTACCGCCGGAGGGCCGAGGAGCTGGGCCGCGCTCTGGAGGCGAACGCCTGGGACGGCGCATGGTACCGGCGCGCCTATTACGACGACGGCACACCTTTGGGATCGGCGGCGAACGAGGATTGCCAGATCGACGCGATGGCCCAATCATGGGCCGTTCTCTCGGGCGCGGGCGACCCGGAGCGCGCGACCCGGGCGATGGCTTCGGTCACCGAACGGCTCGTCCGCCCGGACGATCAGCTCCTGCTCCTCTTGGCGCCGCCCTTCGACCGGACCCCTCGCGATCCGGGCTATATCAAGGGCTATCCGCCCGGCATTCGGGAGAACGGGGCTCAATACACGCACGCGGCGCTATGGGTAGTCTGGGCCTTTGCCGAGCTCGGCCAAGGCGATCGCGCGGCGGCGCTGTTCCGGATGCTCAACCCGATCTCCCACAGCGATACGCCGGACAAGGCGGCGCGGTACGCGGTGGAACCCTATGTCGTCGCGGCCGACGTGTACAGCGCGCCGTCGCGCGTCGGACGGGGCGGCTGGACATGGTACACCGGCTCGAGCAGCTTGATGTATCGCTTGGGGTTGGAGGCGATCCTGGGCCTCCGACGAGCCGGGCGGACGCTGGCGATCGAACCCTGCATCCCGAAAGCATGGGCCCGCTATCAGATCACCTATCGGGTCGGCCCGACGACTTTTCAGATTGAGGTGGAAAATCCCGAGGGCGTCAATCGCGGCGTCCGGCAGATCGAACTGGACGGGGAGATCTGCGCCGGCGCTTCGATTCTTTTGCCGCAGGACGGCAACCGGCACCGTATCCAGGTGAAGCTGGGCGGCGCGGGCCGTTAGGCCCGCACCGCGCGGCATCAGTGCGGGGTCCGAACGATCTTCTGGAGAACTTGGCCGAGATCGACGAAATCGTCCTGGTGCCGGCTCATAAAGCGCGGCAATAAATGATGGGCGAGCTCGATGGTTTCCCGCTTCCGATCGGGAATGACAAGGACGACGAAGACCTCGGACAAAAGGTCTCCGAGCCCCTGCATCCGGCGCAGCTCATCCAGGTTCGTCGCCGAAATGACGGCGATCGAATCCGGATCGACGGGCTTGCGAAGCCTCTCCCGAAAGCTTTCCAAGCCGGTGAAGCACTCGATGGCCTGGGCAGGGATCGCCTCCCGGATGGCGGTGGCAAGCCTCGCCTCGCTTGGATGATCTCCTTGGGCGTAATAGAATGTTTGCATGGGACTCAATGGCTTCTTCGTCAAATGCCCGCCGGGCCGGGATCTGACTCCTAACTTCAGCGCAAAAGGTACAGCGACAACCCCACGCTGACATAGCTGCGGGACCGGTCGTTGAGGGCGATGCCGACCTCGGCCAGAAGATCGAGGTCGGCGCTGAGGCGGTACTCGATCCCCGGCACGATATGGGCCAGGGTGTAGTTGAAATCGCTGTTCTTGAGGGAATCAAAGGCGAACTTGAGCCCTCCGTAGATCTCCAGATTCTCCACAGGCCTGGTGCTGGCCATTAGGGTCGTGTCGAGGCCGGAGCTGTCCCCCGCCCCCGACACATCCGTCATATGCCCGCCCAGCGCCGCCGATACGTTGAAGTTCCGGCCATGGACGAACCAGTATTCAATGTCGGCTCCGAAGTACCGGAGGCCTTTGAAAAAAGCGGCTTTGGCCTCGATATCGAGGCTTGTCGTAAGCCCATACCCGAACCGCCCGGCCATGCCCCAGAGGGAGTCCTGGCCGTTTTTGCCGAGCAGCATGGTCGGGAACAAGGCCAGCTTAAGGTTGCCCTGGTTGATGGTCTCCGCCGAGTTCATCAACACGTCCTGGGCCGAAGCCAAGGGCGCAGCAATGGCGATCAGAATCGACGCGGCTAGAATCAAGACGATTTTTTTCATCATAGAATACTCCTGCTCTCGTGTCGTGAGAGCCAAACCTTGTTCTGTCAGTGGCTGTAAGATCAAGAAACATGCCAAACTCGCGGCTGGGGAGGATTATCTCGTTCTAGGGGGAAACAAGCGCCCGGAGCGGCCTTGGCTCTGAAGCGGCCGCGGTCCATGCCTTTTTAACAGGACTAATTC
>JAPKZJ010000064.1 GCA_026393855.1 Candidatus Aminicenantes bacterium | reverse complement strand
CTGGACAAATCCTCCGGTTCCGGGACCGCCCTTTTCGCCCAGTCGACAGCCATCAAGCCCGAGCTTGATTTCGTCAAAGTCTCGGACCGGGTCGGTCCCGCCGTCGTCAAGATCGAGACAACCAGGGTGGAGAAGCAAGCCACCGGCGGGATGTCCCAGGGAACCCCCTTCGACGAGTTCTGGGACCGGTTTTTCAACCAGCCCAACCCCCGCCAGCAGCAGGAAAGGCCGATGACCGTCCAAGGGACGGGCTTTTTGGTCAGCGCCGACGGATATATCATCACCAACAACCACCTGGTCGAGAGCTCACAGGGGACCAAGGTGACCATGGATTCCGGCGAGAACTTCAAGGCCAAGATCGTCGGCACCGATCCGCGCAGCGACCTGGCCCTGGTCAAGATCGAGACCAAGAACGCGCCGTTCGTGGAGCTCGGCGATTCGGCCCTGGTCAAGGTCGGCGAATGGGTCCTGGCCATCGGCAACCCGCTGGGCATGGAGCACACCGTGACGGCCGGCATCGTCAGCGCCAAGGGCCGCCAGCTTGGCGTCGGCGCCAATGTCCCCACCTACCAGGATTACATCCAGACCGATGCGGCCATCAACCGGGGCAATTCCGGCGGGCCGCTGGTCAACCTGAAGGGCGAGGTCATCGGCATCAACAGCATCATTCTGGCCCCGACGGGCGGCAACATCGGGATCGGCTTTGCCATCCCGGCCAACCTGGCCAAGAAGGTCATCCAGCAGCTCAAGGATAAGGGCAAGGTCGTCCGCGGCTACCTCGGCATCACGCCGGCCGCCATCGACGACGACACCAAGGAAGGCCTCAAGCTCAAGGATAAGAAGGGCGCCCTGATCACCTCCGTGCCGGCAGATACGCCGGCGGCCAAGGCCGGGCTCAAGCAATACGACGTGGTCATCGAGCTTAACGGCCAGAAGGTCGACAACGACAACGACCTGCGGTTTAAGATCGCCGACATCCAGCCCGGGAGTAAAGTCGAGCTCAAGATCATCAGGGACGGCGAAATCAAGACGATCACGGCTACCTTGGCCGAGCTCACGGACCAGAACGCCGCCGTACCCCAGGCCAAGACCGGCAAGGACGTGGGGATCGAAGTCACCGAGATGACCGGTGCGCTGGCTCGGCAATATGGGTTCAAAACGCGGGAGTGCCTGGTCGTCACCGACGTGGCCCAGGGCAGCGATCCCGAGAACAAGGGCTTGGAAGCCGGCGACCTGATCTTGGAGGCCCACCGGGCCAAGGTCACGACCGTGGCCCAGTGGAACCAGATCCTGGATAAGATCCCGGCCGGCGGCGTCCTGATGCTGACCTGCCGGCGCGAGCGCAACGGCCAGTCGCAGGACTTCATCATCACCTTCCGGATCCCCTGAGTGAAGTTCAGCAAGTTCCACGCGCTGGGCAACGATTTCCTGATCGTCGATCGGGCCGAGATCGGCTCCGGCGCCGATCTCGGCGACCTGGCCCGCCGCATCTGCGAACGGCACATGGGCGCGGGAGCGGACGGCATCCTGCTGCTGGCAGACGCCGCGGACGGCTCGGGCGAGGTGGATTTCCGGATCTTCAACGCCGACGGCTCGGAGGCCGAGATCTCCGGCAATGGCATCCGCTGCGCGGCCGCGCATCTGTTCTCCGAGGGGCGGGCCTCGGGCGGCCGGGTCCGCTTCCGGACCAGCGCCGGGCCCCGGGAGTGCGAGCTCATCGGGCGCCAAGGCGGCGTTTCGACCATCCGCATCGAGATGGGCGTTCCCCGTTTGGCCTCGAACGAGATCCCTTTCGACGACGGCCGCCGCCACGAACGGATCATCGACTATCCCCTGACGATCGGTGGCAAGCTCCGTCTGGTCACGATCATGTCGATGGGCAATCCCCATTGCGACATTTTCGTCGATCGCTTTCCGTCGCGAATCGAATGGCACGAGACGGGGCGCGAGATCGAGATCCACCCCTTCTTCCCCAACCGGACCAATGTCGAGTTCGTTCGGGTCATCGGCCGGGGCGAGATCGAGGTCTTGTTCTGGGAGCGGGGTGTCGGCGAGACGCTGTCGTCGGGGAGCGGCTCCTGCGCCGCCGCGGTTTCGGCCATCCTCAAGGGCTATGCCGACCGCACCATCCGGGTCAAAACGAGCCTGGGCTCGCTCCTGGTGGAGTGGCCCGAAGAGACGGCCGGCGTCTTTCAGACCGGCCCGGCCGAATTCGCCTACTCCGGCTCCTATCAATAGGGGTCAGGTCTTAAGATATCGAATTCGCTGATTATTGAGACAAATTGCGTCAATAATGGCAATAATTGTACCGAGAAAACTAATATCTTAAGACCTGACCCCTATCGGAAGTGCTCGTAGCCGCGGACGGAGAGGGGCCGGCGGGATCCATCCGAACTTACGGCCGCGACTCCCTTGCCCGCCATGATTTTCCCGATCAGCGTGATCGCATGCCGGCGGCCGAGGCGGGTCAACGAGACCCGATTGCACCGGGTCGGACGGACCGCGAACAGCAGCTCGAAATCCTCCCCCCCGTTCAAGGCATAGTCGAGCGTCTTTGGCCCGCCCAAGCGGACCATCCCGGCCGAGAGCGGGATGCGGCCCAGCTCGACCTCAGCCCCCGTCCCGCTCGCCTCGCAGAGATGCGCCAAATCGACGGATAATCCGTCGCTGACGTCGATCATCGCCGAAGGCAGTTTTAACCGAACGAGATCGAGGCCGAGCTCGACCCGGGGGACGGGGTCGAGAAAAGCGCGCCTCAGGCTTGCCGCAGCACGGGCCCGGCCCCCCCCTCCCCCTCTTTCGAGCAGGGCGAAACCCAAGGCGGCATCGCCCAGGGTCCCCGACACGAACAGCCAGTCGCCGGGGCGGGCGCCCCCGCGGCCGACGACCCGATCCGCGGCACCGATGATCGTCACCGAGACGACGATCTCGCGCGCCGCCGACAAATCCCCCCCGACCAGATCGACGCCATGTTCCCGGGCCATCGAGCGGAAGCCGCGCAGAAACTCCCGGACCCAGGCCAGCTCCAGATCGGCCGGCAGGCCCAGTCCGAGCAGGGCGAAAGCCGGCCGCGCTCCCATAGCCGCCGCATCGCTAATGTTGACGGCCAGGCTTTTGCGGCCGATAAAATAGGGGGGGTGGAGGCGGCGGCGAAAATCGACATCCTCGACGAGAAGATCCTTGGTTAAGACCCAAGGCTTCGTCCCCGGCCGCAAGACGGCGGCATCGTCGCCGATCCCCATCAACACGTCCCGACGCGTAGCGGGGAATGAACGGCGGATCATCCGGACCAGCTCCCGCTCGCCCGTCCGTCCGACCGTCGCTGGACTCATGCGCGACGGGACGGCACGGCCGGCTTTTTCTTCGGTTCTTTGACCAGCGCCTCCCGCAGGACTTCGTTGATGTCTTCCACGAAAATGAAGGTCATCGCCTTTTTGATCGGCTTGGGGATGTCGAAGAGGTCCTTCCGGTTGGCCGCCGGGAGGATCATGCGCGGAATCCCGGCTCGTTGCACGGCCAGGACCTTCTCCTTGACGCCGCCGATCGGCAGGACGTTGCCGCGCAGGGTGATCTCACCCGTCATGGCCGTATCCCAGCGGACCTTGGCATTGGTGCAGACCGAGATCAGGGCCGTGGCCATGGTGATGCCGGCCGAAGGGCCGTCCTTGGGGATGGCCCCCTCGGGGATGTGAACATGGAAATCGTTGGCCGCGAAGATGCGCGAATCGATGCCCAGTTCGCGGGCGTGGGCTCGGGCAAAGCTCAAGGCGGCATGGGCCGATTCCTTCATGACCTCGCCCAGCGAGCCGGTCAGCGACAGACCGCCCTTGCCCGTCATCTTGGTCGCCTCGACGAACAGGATCTCCCCCCCCGTCTCGGTCCAGGCCACACCCGTGGTGACTCCAACCTGGTCCTTCTTCTGAACCTGGTCCTTGAAGATCCGCGGCGGCCCTAGAAAGACCTCGATGTTCTGGGAAGTGATCTTGGACAGACCTTTCTTGCCCTCAGCCACCTTGCGGGCGGTCTTGCGGCATACGGCGCCGATCTCGCGCTCCAGGTTTCGCACCCCGGCTTCGCGCGTATAGAGCGAAATGATCTTCTTGATCGACCCGGCCGAGAACTCGATCCGCTTGGCGGTTAGGGCATTCTCCTTGACCTGCTTCGGGATGAGGTGGCGGAGGGCGATCTGGAGCTTCTCCTCCTCGGTGTATCCCGGAAGATGGATGACTTCCATCCGGTCGCGGAAGGCCGGCTGGATCGTGTCGAGCAGGTTGGCCGTGGTGATGAACAGGACTTTGGACAGGTTGAATGGGACGCCGACATAATGGTCCCGGAAGCTGTTGTTTTGCTCGGGGTCCAGGACTTCGAGCAGGGCCGAGGATGGATCGCCCCGGAAATCGGCCCCGATCTTGTCGACCTCATCCATCATGAAGACCGGGTTGTTGGAGCCGGCCCGGCGCAGGCCCTGGATGATCCGGCCGGGCAGGGCGCCGACATAGGTCCGCCGATGGCCCCGGATCTCGGCCTCGTCATGGACGCCGCCGAGCGAGATGCGGATAAACTCGCGGCCCAGGGCCCGCGAGATGGAGCGGCCCAGGGAGGTCTTGCCCACCCCCGGCGGCCCGACGAAGCAGAGGATCGGACCCTTGATGGTTTTGGACAGGCTGCGGACGGCCAGATACTCCAGGATCCGTTCCTTGATCTTATCCAGCCCGTAATGGTCCTCGTCCAGGATGGCCTTGGCCTTCTTCAGGTCCAGGTTGTCGACCGTGCTCTTGTTCCAGGGCAGGGAGAACATCCAATCCAGGTAGTTGCGGACCACGGTGGTCTCGGCCGATTCGGGATGCATCTGGGCCAAGCGTCCGATCTGCTTGTCCAGTTCCTCGCGGACCTCCTCGGCCACCTTGAGCTTCTTCAGCTTGTCCTGATAGGCCTTGATCTCCTCCTGCAGTTCGTTTCCCTCGCCCAGCTCTTTCTGGATGGCTTTCATCTGCTGGCGCAGGAAATACTGCCGCTGCATCTTGTCCATCTCGCCCTTGGCCTCGGTGGAGATGCGCGATTGCACGTCGAGGAGCTCCAGCTCCTTGGCCAGCAGCTCATAGACCTTCTTCAGGCGGGCCAGCGGGTCGACGATCTCCAGGATCTCCTGGGCCTCGGGGACCTTGAGCTCGAGGTTGGCCGCGGTCAGGTCGCCCAGGCGGCCGGGCTCTTCGACGTTGGCGGCGATGATCAGGACTTCCGGCGGGATGGTCTTGCCCAGCGAGGTGGCCTTCTCCAGCCCGGAGCGGACGTTGCGGACCATGGCCTCGCTCTCGATCGTCTTTTCGGACGTCTCGGGCTCGTTCAGAACGGCAACCTGAGCCTCGATATGACCGTTCTCCTCTTCGAAGCTCTCAATCCGGGCCCGGCTTAGCCCCTGGGCCAGGATGCGGATGCGGCCGTCGGGGAGCTTGAGCATGCGCATGATCAGGGCCACGGTGCCCATGTCGTAAACGTCTTCGCGCTTGGGGTCCTCGGTCTCCATTTGCTTCTGGGTCAGGAGCAGGATCATCCGGTGCGAGGATAGCGAGGCGTCGATGGCGGCCTTGGACTTCTCCCGCCCCACGAAGAGAGGGACGATCATGAAGGGAAAGACCACGATGTCGCGCAACAGAAGCACCGGCAGACGGGTCGGGATGGGGGGTTTCTGGTCCTTCTCCTCGACCGCGTCCTCGAGCGGGGCTTCCGGTTTAGTATCTTTTTCAGCCATTCGTTTCTCCGTTCGGGTCGGCGGGATGGCCGATGGGAACAACTTTGTCCCGCGGCGAGCCCGCCTTGGCCTTGGGCATGACAATCGTCAGAACGCCGTTCTCCAGGGCCGCCGTGGCCCTCTCCGTCTCCACCGTCGCCGGCAACGACAGCGTCCGGCGGAAAAGCCCCGATTCGCGCTCCAGGCGGAAGTACCGGGCCTGCAGGCCGGCCAGGTCCTCCCGCTTCAGGCCCCGGATCTCGATCTGGTTGTCCCGCAGCGAGATGCGCAGGTCGGCCGCCTCGATCCCGGGGACCTCGGCTTCAACGACGATATCGCGCTCGGTTTCGTAGACGTCCAGGGGCAGGAACCAAGTCCCGTCCAGGCCCATGAACTCGGGGCGCTCCGAGAGCACCTGGCTGACCAGTCGCTGAATCTCCCCTTCGATCCGTTGAGTTCGGGTGACGGGTCTGATGCGTTTGATCATCGTCGATTTTCCTCGATCCGCCCCCCGCGGCCGGAACGGCGGCAGGCGGGGATGGGACGATATTAGATAAGGCGCGGGAGCCCGTTTGTCAATCGGCCGGGCTATTTATCCTTGAGCAGGGTGTCCAGCTCGGTCTTGAATTCCTGCACATCCCGGAAATCCCGGTAGACCGAGGCGAACCGGACATAAGCCACCTTGTCCAGGTCGCGCAGCCGGTCCATGACGAATTGCCCGATCTCGGCCGCCTTCATCTCCTTGTCCGGCCGCTCCTGGAGCTTGGCTTCGATCTCCTCGACGATCTCCTCCAGCTTAGCCAGGGCGATGGGCCGCTTCTCGCAGGCCTTCATTAGGCCCTTGAGGAGCTTCTGGCGGTCGAACATCTGCCGGGTGCCGTCTTTCTTGACGATCATGTAGGGGATTTCCTCGACCTTTTCATAGGTCGTGAAACGGCGCCGGCAGGACTCGCATTCGCGGCGGCGGCGGATGCTGATCCCCTTCTTGCTCTCCCGGGAGTCTATGACTTTGCTGTCGGGATGACCGCAGAATGGGCATCTCATTTTTCGATTGCCTCCCCCAATTTTTTGAGCTGGAACAAGCTCAAGCCCTCCTTCCAGAGGATAGCATAGCCCAACAGGCAGGTAAGGACAAGCTGGATAAGATGGACGACGATGGTGTAGCCGCCGGCCATGTTGCTGTCCATCCCAAGCAGCTCGACCAGAGCGAGCTGGCTCATGATGTGGTAGCCGCCGGCCATTCCGGGCGTCGGTATGGAGGCCCCGACCGCGGTCAGGAACAGGTAGGGAAAGACCCAAATGAAGGGGACAGGGAAGCGGAAGGCGAAAAAGTACAGCCAATAATAGAAGATAATGCTCAACCAAACCAAGAAGCCCAGCCCCACGTAGGCCAGGAAGTCGGCCATGTTGTGGAAGATCCTCAAGCCGTCGATGAGCTCGCGCAGGAGCTCCATCATCTTGTCCCGCAGCTTAAGGGGCAGGATGCGGAGGACCTTGGCCGACAAGGCCAGAGCTTTATCCTTATAGATGTAGAACCACAGGATCATGGCCAGAAGCAGAACGGCCACGGCGACCGCGAGGCCACCGAACAAATACAGCTTGGACAAGCCTCTTTCGGTCACCGGCATGCGTGACCCAAAAAGCGGGCGCCCAAGAAGGAAGAGACCTAGCAAGATGGTCATGGTCATGATATCAAAAACCCGCTCGACCACGGCCGTGCCGATGACGAAACCGGGGCGCATGCCTTCGCGTTTGGCGACATAGAGGGGCTTGACCAGCTCACCCAATCGTCCCCCGATGAAGGTGACCGTGAAACCGACCACGTTTCCCTTCCACAGGCTGGAGAACCGGACGTCGCGCTTCTCGTGATGGAGCAGGTACTTCCAGCGCAGGCCGCGGGTGAAGAAATGGATCGGGGTGGCCAAGAGGGCCGGTATGAACCAGCGCCAATCGACGTTGGCGACATACTCCAGGACCTTGCGCCAATCCTTGATGCTGCGCAGGAAAAAGAACAGGAAGACCGCGGTCAGGAGGCCGATCAGCGCGAAGCGAAAGACATTCTTTTTAGTCATATCCGGCCGACAATCTTATCATGCGGCCGGAGGAGGCGCAAGCCGACGGAAAAAGACGACGCAGGCTTGAAATCGGCGGCGATTTCCATATAATAGACCCCTCGCCGGTTTGGGAAGTCGTCCAACGGCAGGACTCATGACTCTGGATCATGAAATCTAGGTTCGAATCCTAGCTTCCCAGCCATCTCCCCTTCCCCCTTTCGCCGGCTTCGCGATTTCTCTCTAAGTCTTGACTTTGTTCCCGACATGGGTATTTTAAGATCATATGATTGGCCAGAGAGGAGGGAGGGGGCTCGGCCGTCTTCTCCGCTCTTTGCACCCGACCGCCAAGGAGCCCTCATGATCCCGAGAAGCAAAGCCCTTCTCCTGTTGATCGCAGCCTCCTTCGCGTGGGCCGGCCCGGCCGCCGCAAGCGCGGGCGCGGCCGCTCCGATGCCGAGCGTTCTCCAAACGCCGGTCTTGGAGCACAACCTGGTGTCCAAATACGTCCCCGGGGGGAAGATCACCCTGAAAGCCGCGGCCCGCGGCGGGGCTGAATGGGTCACCTTGTATTTCCGCACGCCCGGCCTCAAAGACTTCCAGGCCCGGCCGATGAAGGCCGAAGCCGGGTCGGAAGTGTACGAGGGCTTAATCGACACATCGACCTTCTCGGGCGACGGGTTCGAGTACTATATCGAGGCCGAGAAAGGCGGCGGCAAGATCGCGGTACCGGCCGCCGGCGCTTCCGGGCCAGCCAAGGTGGCGCCGGAAGGCGGCGAGAAAGCGCCGCAGATCCCGGCGAACCTGCCCCCGCCCCAAGCCGAGGAAGCCAAGTTCAAGCTCCCGGTTCATGCCAATGGCAGCGTCCTGGGCGCCTTCCAGGAGGACGTCAGCGGCACGCCGATGACCAGCCCGACCGGAAACGGCAACGTCCAGTTCGGGTTCGAGAAGGGCTCGGCCGGGGGCTTTGGCGTCCGGATCGATTCCAACTTCAGTCTGACGAATGTCCCGCCGCCGACCGGCCGCTCCATCAACCTGGCCAGCATGATGGTCACGCTGACCTTGGGCAGCCACGCCCTGCGGATGGGTGATCTCAACATCAACGAGTCCGAATACTCGTCTTTCGGGCTGGGTCGGCGGGGCCTCGAATACGCCTTCGACAACCGCCGGTTCTATGTCCACGCCTTCGACATCAGCTCGCAGCAGCTCCAGGGATTCAAGGGAATCGGCATCCCCTCCCGCCTGGTCAGCATTCTTGGCGGAGCCGCCGGCGTCCGGCTTTTCAAGGAGGCGGTCTTCGTCAAGGCCGTCTATGTCACGGGCCAGGACGACCCGGCTCAGGCCGCCAACGCCGCTTCTTCCGCCTACAACCAGAGCCGGCAGGGCAAGGCCTGGTCCGTGCTCCAGGAGACCTCGCTCTTCAAGAACGCCGTCAAGCTCAAGGCCGAGTTCGCCCGCAGCTCCTACGACGGCAACCTCGATGACGAGACCGGGCCGGCCGCCGACGGCGCCTGGAGCGCGGGGGGAATCCTGACCCTCGGCCCCTTGAGCCTTGGCGCGACCTACCGATCCATCGGACGGTACTTCAATTCCATCGGCTTGCAGTACCTGGCCAACGACCGCAAGGGAGTGGAGGGGATTCTTCTGTTCGCTCTCGGCCGGTTCAGCCTGCAAGGGCAGCTGACCCTGCAGCAGGACAACGTCGAGGATGACGAGACCCGCCCCACCACAGCAGGCTTCAACGGAAACGCTTCGCTCAACCTGGGCCTGAGCTCGAAGCTGTCGCTGATCGCCGGGCTCCGGATGTCCGACCAGAAGACCCGGCAGGGCGACGGCGTGTCCGTCCTGCAGGATATGAAAACCGACGAGGTCTCCGGCGGCTTCAGCTGGATGGCCTCGAACGGCCTTAGCCTCAATGTGACCTTAACCAGCTCGACCTTGAGCAGCGCCACGGCCCCCTCGGGCGACGCCCGAGGCTTGACCCTGAACGTCGGCGGCTCCCTCCGGGCGGGCGAAGCGCTGATGCTGTCCCCCACTTTCGGCCTGACCCGGGCGAAGAACACCGCCACCGGGGAGGTCAACACCACGCTCAACGCGTTCCTCAACGGCGAGGTTTTCTTCGTGCCCAGGATCCTATCCCTGCTCGTCTCGGGCTCCTTCAACCGGATGGCCATGGCCGTCATCTCGGTCGACCGGACCATGGACCTGATCGGGGGGATCAATTTCTATTTGGGCAAGCTGATCAAGGTGAACAACCTCCTGCTGACGATCAAGGGCAACTATCGCCGGACGGAGATCGGAGGCCGTGCGGTCACCGATACCCGGATTCTTGGCCAGACGGACTTCGCCTTTTGAGGAGACAACCATGATCCGCCGCTCCGGAATCCTCCTGGCGTCCCTGGCCGTGTTGTCCTTGGCGAGCCCGGCCCTGGCCACGATCAGCTATACCCCCGCCCGGCCGAACATAGACCAGGCCGTGACGTTCAACATCAGCGTCGGCTTCGGCAGCGTCGATCCCGGCTCCGTCCTCTGGAGGTTCGGCGACGGGGCCACCGCCTCGGGCCAGATCATGGTCCAGCACGTCTTCGGGCGGATCGGAACATTCACCGTCCAGTGCCACTACTACCATGCATTCTCCGTCGCCAGTGGAGTCTGGGTCGACGAGGAGACCGCGCTCACCGTGGTCGAGGACCGTTCGGTTTCGGCGAAGCCGTCCAACCCGCAGGTCAACCAAGCTGTCGCCTTCACCGCCGTGAACTTCCTATCCGCCAGCATTCGGTGGAGCTTCGGCGACGGCACGCCCGCCGTCATGGGGGGCGCGGCCATCAACCACGCCTTCACCCGGCCGGGCATCTTCGTCGTCGCGGCCCGGGACAAGGGCGGCGCCGGTCTGGTGGACATCACGGCCACGGTCAGCGTAGCCGTGGACATCTCTCGGCGCAGCATCGCCTTCGCGCCCGCTATGCCGGTGGCGCGCCAGCCGGTGACGTTCACCGCGGTTAATTTCTACACCACCGACATCCGCTGGGACTTCGGGGACGGCACGCCCGCCGTTTCGGGTGGCCCGACGAGCACGCACGCGTTCGTCGCAACAGGCCTCTATACAGTTCAGGCCTGGGATTGGAACGGCCTGGGGGGCGGACCGACTTCGATCACGATCCGAGTCGAACAGCCCACCGGCCCGACGGCTCCTTTCCAGATCTTCTTCCTCCAATTGCGCTTCGAGGACGGCCTGTCCTACAAGGTCGTTCCGCGCGGCTTCGCCGGCCTGACCGCCTTCGCCGACATCAAATACGAAGGGACGGGCCTGTTCCAGGCCCAGTGGCTGGTGGACGGCATGCCGTTCCAGACCGCCTCCCAAGCCCTGCCGTTCGCTGAGGCGACGACCCTGAATTCGGGCCGCATCCCCGCCCTGCCGACCTCGATGACGGGCATGCACGAGGTCAGCCTCCGCATCCTGTCCCCCGCCTCGACCCTGACCATGCCCATCATCCGCTATTTCGTCTCGGCCGAGACGGGCACACCGCCGCTTCGCGGGCTCAACCTGCAGGTGGCTACGGTCGAGGGCTTGAAAGGCGTCGCCAGCGAGCTGCGCCTGGACAGCCTGCGGATTCCGGCCGGAACGTATTTCATCCTCAACGGCTCGGTCACCTATGCCCAGGCGGCGCCCATCCGCTACGGGTTGCTCCGCATCCACCTGGGGGATGATCTCGCGGACCAACAGATTCTGCGGGATCTGAAGCCGGCCGAGACCAGGGGCTTCACGACCTCCATCTTCAACCCGACGCCCGAGGGCAAGTTCATCTATATCACGCTCTACGACATCAGCGACCCGAACGCGCCCAAGCTGCTGTATCTGAAAAAGATCGCGATACTGCCGAACGATTGAGGCCGGGCGGGAGGCTTGACATCGGGCGCTCCCGGGACGAGACTTGGAAAGCACAAGGAGGAAGGCCATGAAAAAGAGCGGGGTTGTCTTAATCTGCGTCGCCGCGGCGGCGGCCATGTTCGTCTTCCTAAGCTTTGGGGCGGCTCAACAGATGCAGAAGGTGGCGCCCCCGAAGATCGCCAAGCCCCTCGATATCGCGAAGCCGCAGCTGTTTATACAGATCAAGGGCGTCCGCTGCGATCACAGCGGTCAGCCCAATCCGGAGATTGATCTCTCCGGCCAGAACTTCGGCGCCCAGCAGGGCAGCCGCCGGGTGCTCGTGGACGGGGTTCCCGCCACGTTCTACCATGCCTGGTTCAATACGGGCATAACGACCTACTCCCCCAGCGGCAGCCCGACCAAATGGTACCACGAGTACACTTTCGCTATCGACGACGGGACCGGCAAGATCATCTCCAACCAGTTCAAGATCCGCTTCCCCATTGATTGGGACGGCGTGACGCCGGGCCAAGGGACGCCGGGGACCGAGGTCCTGCTGTACTGCTGGGGCCCGGGGCCCAACCAGGGCAACAAGATCCTGCATTTGGATAACGCTGTCATGCAGGTCACGAGCTGGACGGGGACTGGCTCGGCCATCCAAATCAAGGCCATCGTCCCCCAGGTCGCCGCCGGCCCCCACAAAATCTTCTTCATGGACGGGACGGACAAGATCTCCAAGGAGCTGTCCTTCACCGTCCTTTGAGGACGACCCTGGCGCCCGTCCCGGGCCGGGGGGGCCATTTTGTTGACGCGCCCGGGGAATTCCGCTATTGTTATAAGCCATCAATGTCCATTTTTCTATCGGATTCTCGACAGTAACGGCATGGCCAACACGACGCGCGCCGTCAAGGAAGGCGAGATCTGGGCCGTCGGCGGCGGCAAAGGCGGCACCGGCAAGACGTTCATCAC
>JAPKZJ010000063.1 GCA_026393855.1 Candidatus Aminicenantes bacterium | reverse complement strand
GGCCGAGGACCAGCTCTTCGTCACAGCCTTTGTTCGAAGCCACGGCTCGATCAAGGATATGGAATCCCTCTTCGGGATCAGCTACCCGACCGTTAAAAACCGTCTCAACGCCATATCGGCTCAGCTGCCGTTCGTAGACGTCAATCCTCCTTCGCCGGGCCGGGATGTCCTGGATCAGATCGACAAGGGCGAAATCACCGTCGAAGAAGCCTTGAAAAGGCTGAAAGGCTGACACCCATGCTGCCCATGATCGTCCGCTTCAAAGTCAAACAGCCGGGACGGCGCGGCTTCGGCCTGTGGTTCCCGGTCATCCTCATCTGGATCATCCTGGCCGCGCTCATGCTCGTCCTGCTCCCCTTTATGCTCTTGGGCGCCCTCATCACTTGGCGGCGCGGGCCGGGCCGCGCCCTGCTCCTCGCCTATCCCCTGCTCGCCTCGGTGCTTTGGAACCTGGGCGGGCTGACCATCGATGTCCATCAGAAAGAAAGCGCGCTGCTCATCGATTTCATTTGAACGCAAGAAACAAGGAGAATCCCATGAACGAAGAACGACGCAAAATCCTGGATCTTCTGGCCCAAGGCAAGATCACGGTCGACGAGGCCGAAAAGCTTCTGGCCGCCGTGGGCGAGCCGAACCTGCAGGCGGAGCCTGTCGCCGCCGGCCGACGCGCCTGGAAATACCTGCGGGTGCAGGTCGAACCGGGGCCGGGCAACGACCATGGCGACCGGGTCAACATCCGGGTCCCCTTCAAGCTCATCCGGGCCGGGCTCAAGTTCGCCGCCTTCATCCCGCGCGACGCCCACGACAAGGTCAACCAGGCCTTCAAGGAGAAAGGGATGGATGTGGACCTGGCCAAGATCACGCCGCAGGACCTGGAGGAGCTCGTTTCCAACCTCGACGACATGACGATCGAGGTGGACGGCAAGGACAAGGTCCGCATCTTCTGCGAGTGAGACCGATGCGCGCTTGGATCTATTGGCTGATCGTCCTGGTCCTCTTCCTCTCGTTCTGAGCGATCGAGGGTCGAGCCGTCGGATCCTCTTGACACGGGCCCGGAGGCTGGAAATGATACTTGATAGCCCCCTGCAAAGGGCACAGCCCCCATCGAATAAACCCGCTTGATACCCCGGGCTAGAGCCCGGGGTATTAGCAGGGTTCATACTGAGCGGCGCTTTATTCCCCGATTAAAAATCGGAGTTCGAGCGCCGCGAACGTATCGATGGCCGGGGATCGGGAGGAGCAAGGCTCATGAAGAAGATTCTGGCGATTCTCGCGGCCGGATGTCTGATCTGCGCAGCGGCCCAAGCGGCCGACTGGTACGTCAAGGCCGGTTCGGACGGAGACGGCACCAAAGCGGCTCCCTTCGGCGATCCCTGGAAAGCCCTGGAGAAAGCCGTTCGCGGCGACGTCATCCACGTCGCCCAAGGCCGCTATAACGGCAAGGGCGGATCGGGCCATTTCGTCGTCAAGGTTCCCAACCTGACCTTGGTCGGCGGCTACAGCGCCGACTTCTCGGCCCGGGATCCTTTTAAAAATACGACCATCCTGGAGAGGGCCAAGGACTTCCGCGGCGACTGGACCGGCCTGCCGGAAGGGATCATCGCCGGCGATTCGCACGCCGACCACAGCGGCCTGATCGTGGACGGCTTTGTCCTCAACGGCGAAAGCCGCAACGTCTACGGCGCCGAGGGCGACATCAATATCGCCCAGAGCTACAAGGGCGTAGCCTTCCTGGCCAACAAACCCAACATCAAGATCCGCAACTGCATCATCCTCAATCCGCTCGGCGACGGCGTCTATTGCGCCTGGGGCGGCAAGGACAATGAGATCGTCAACACCTTCATCGTCAACACGTTCTACAACGCCGTGGCCACGCGCTCGGCCCAACCCAATTCCGCCGTCAAGATCAAGAATTGCACGATCGCCTTCTGCTGGTTCTATCCTTCGAAGGGCGGCGGCATGTCCGTCTTCGTCGGCCGCCAGGGCCAGACGATCATGGAGAACAACGTCTTCGCCTTCAACCAGACGGAGGGCGACGAGGCCGGCTTCGGCGTCTCCAACACCTTCGGCAACTCCGATACGGCTCTGGTCAACAACCTTTTCTTCCAATGCCAGGGCGGCTATTACAAGTACATGGACGGGAACAAGCAGAGCCTGATCGCCTGGAAGCCGGCCGACCTGAACGACCTGAACAAGGACGGCGAGTCGTACATGCTGGCGGCGACGGGCGGCAATTCGGACGAAGACCCGAAAATGTCGCCGGACAAGGCCTTCTTCGAGAAGTTCTCGAATTTCGTCGCCTCCCAGCCCGGCAAGCCGAATATGGACGCGATGAACGAATGGCGGCGGAGCGTCGGCCTGCCGCTGCAGGCCGAGCCCGGCTCGAAGCGCAAGAACTACGGCATGGCTTATCCCCTGTCCGCCGTGGCGCCGAACCTCGTCGCGAAGGTCAAGGACCGCGGCGTGCGGCTCGACGGCCCGTTCGCCGTCTATGGCGGCGGCGGGACGGCCGCGAAGGCCGGCGAAGAGGCGGCGCCCACGGCCGCGGCCAAGGATTATGCCGAGGTCGTCTTCGACGCGTTCAAGAAGGGGGCTGCGGGCGTCAAGCAGCTGGCCGGGAAGCCGGTGGCGTTCAAAGCCGGGCTGGGGATGACCGCCACATCCTGGTTCTTGAAGGCCGCCCCGCGCGAAAACTACGCCTGCGTGCGACTCTTGCTGCCGGGCGAAACCGATGCCACCCGCCGATACGTCTTCGGCTACCTGCTGAAGGGCTCCGCCGCCGACAAGGACTGGGCCAAGCTGCTGAAAAAGCGGGACTCGCTCAACGCGGAGGGCGTCACCATCAAGGGAACGGCCTTCTACATCGGCTCGGATACCTACGATTATCCGGTCGGCATCCTCATCGACGAAGTAGGGAAATAGCCGGCTAGCGCGCTTTCCGGGCCAGCTTTTTCGCGTACATGGCCCGATCGGCTTCGGCCAGGAGGTCGTCGATCGAGCAGGGCACCTTGGGATCGAAGCAGACCATGCCGATGCTCAAGGAAAGCACGAAAGGCAGGTCCGCCCCGGCCAGCTTCGTCAGGAGCTTTCCTTCCAGGCGGTCCTTGAGCAGATCGGAGCAGGGCGCGGAAGCCTCGAGCGCCAGAACGGCGAACTCGTCCCCTCCCAGGCGGGCCGTGATGTCCGAGCTCCGAAACGATTCCTTGAAGATCTTCGCCGTCTGGGCCAGAGCCGCGTCGCCGGCGTTATGCCCGTAGGTGTCATTGATCTTCTTAAAGTCGTCCACGTCCGCGTAGATGAGGAGCATGTCTTTCCCGGTCCGGGCGGAGACCTTCTGCTGATGCTTGGCCAGGGTCATGAAGCCCCGCCGGTTGTAGAGGCCCGTCAGCTCGTCGATCAGGGACAGGGCCCGCAATTCCTCCTCGATGCGCTTGCGGTCCGAGATGTCCCGGGAAATACCGATGATCCCCAAGATCATGCCGGCTCGATCCTTGACCATCGAACCCGAGAAAACGGCCGGAATCTGCCGTCCCGGCTTCGTCCGGAGCAGGATCTCGACGCCCTCGACGGACCCCATTTTCCGAACCTGGTCGATGAGTCCGCGGCAGGCGGATTCGTCGGTCATCACCGCGCCCACCGGTTTCCCGAGGAGATCGCTTTCTTCGTAGCCCAGGATTTCCCGGGATTTCCGGTTCGTCCGGATGATCGTTCCTTCCGGAGCGAGGAGAAAGAACATCTCGTTCATCGTGGCCAGGATGTTCTCGGCCGCCATGGCCGGATTCACAGCGAAAAGCTCGTACTTCCGGACGGCGTATCCGATCCAGAGGGCCAGCCAGGTCATGGACACGCTGGTAAGCTCGGGAATCCGTATGCCAAGGTCCGGGAGTACGATCTCGCTGGCGATGCCGCTGAGAATGGGCAGGCTGATGCCCAGGACGATCAATTTGGTCTCGATCTTTTTCTTCCGATCCGAGACCCGAAAATAGTGGCGCAACGCCAGGGCCAGGACCAGGATTCCCAGCAGCGCCGTCCAACTGTTGCTGACCCAATTGATCCAGGTGTCGGGGATGCCGTAGGTGTAACCCCAGGGCATCAAGATCGGCCGGCCGGTGATGGCATAGGTGCCGACATCCGCGGCCGAAAACAGAACGGCCGGCCCATAGATGAGGAAGGGGGCTGTTTTCGTCCTAAGCCATTTCGTCTTCTTCGTATAAATGAGGATGAAGTGAAGCAGCAAGGCCAACGGGTACGTCCAGACCAAGGCCCTGATCTTGATCCAGAAGCCCGCCGTGGCGAGGTCGCCCGCCTGTCGATACATGAATTCGGCAAAGGCCCATATCGAGACGAACAGGCAGGCCAAACCGAAAACGATGTTCAGGGTCCGCTTTTTATTTTGGCTGAAGACAATGAGCCCCACCGCCAAGGACACGACGAACCCCAGGAAAGACAGAACGGTAAAAATCTCGCGCCTCCTCTGTTGCGGATAGAAATATCATGAGGGCTCGCGCAAGTCAAAGGCCCGCCGCCGAATTTCGTCCCGGCCTGGGACCGGCCGTTCAAAGAATAGCGTTTGACACTACCCGCGGCCGGCCTCATACTTATCCTATAGGGAATGATCCGCTTCCTTCCGCCTAAGCACCTCATTCTGCATATTCACGGATTCCTCGAGGAGGAGGGCTGTCATGACCGACGTCCACCCCAAAGCAGGGCGCCGCGGGAGAGCTCTGACAATCTCGGTCCTGGTGCTTCTGGCGATCGGGATCACGGCCGGAGGGACCCTCATCTACAAGAGCTCCGCGCGGAATTACCGCGCCGATGTGGAGCGCCAGCTAAGCGCCATCGCCGAGCTTAAGATCAACGAGCTGGCGCGCTATCGGCAGGAACGGCTGGCGGACGGAGCTATTTTCTATCGAAACTCCCCTTTCGCCGCTTTGGTCCGGCAGCATTTCGAGCATCCGACGGACCGGGCCTCGCGAGATCAGCTGCGGACCTGGCTGGGCCATCTCCAGGCGAATTCTCAGTATGACCTGGTCATGCTGTTGGACCCTCTGTACGCCAAGAAGATGATCGTCCCCGAGGGGCCGGAGCGAGACAAGTCCTTCGTTTCCCCGGAATCTTCGGCAGGCCTGCAGGCCGGGAAGATCGTCTTCGAGGATTTCTATTGGAACGAGGCCAACAAACGGATTTATCTGAAAATCCTGATCCCCATCCTCGATGGTTCGCCGAACAATCGCGTCATCGGCATCCTGGCCCTGCGCATCGACCCAAAGTCCTATCTCTATCCCTTCATCAATCGCTGGCCCACCCCCAGCCGGTCGGCGGAGACCACGCTCTTCCGGCGGGATGGCAACGACGCGCTGTTTCTCAGCGAACTCAGGTTCCAACAAGATGCGGCCCTTAAATTGCGCATTCCGCTCGAGGCCAAGGACGTGCCGGCCGTCCAGGCCGTGCTGGGACGGGAAGGGCTTGTGGAAGGATCGGATTACCGCGGCACGCGGGTCATCGCCGCCCTGGCCAAAATCCCGGACTCGCCTTGGTTCCTCGTGGCCAAAATGGACACCTCGGAAGTGTTCGGGCCGATGCGGGTGCGCTTGCGGGGAATCGTCATCATGGCCATTGTCCTGCTTCTCGGCTTGGGGGCGGCCGGCGCCGATTTCCGACGACGACAGAACGCCCGTTTCTATCGGGAGCAGTATCGGGCCTCAGAGGCGCTCAGGGAAAGCGAATCCCGCTTCGGCGCCATCGCCGATTCGGCCCACGACGCCATCCTGATGATGGACCCCGAAGGCCTCGTGACCTTTTGGAATCGCGCCGCCGAGCGCATCTTCGGATACGCGAGCGCCGAAACGATGGGCCGAAACCTGCATGACTTGATCGCTCCCCAACGCTTTCATGAAGCCCATCACGCGGCGTTCCCCGAATTCCTGCGAACGGGTCAAGGGGCGGCCGTGGGCAAGACGCTGGAATTGGCGGCCCGACGCAAGAACGGCCTAGAGATCACCGTCGCGCTGTCCCTTTCCGCCATCACCATTAAAGACGGCTGGCATGCCTTGGGCATCTTGCGCGACATCACCAAGGAAAAACAGGCGGAAGAGGCGCAACGACGGAGCGAGGAGCATTTGCAGTTGGCGCTTCAGGCCGCGCACGCCGTGGCCTGGGTGGGCGATTTGACCAACGACACGGTGACCGAGATCGGTCCGGTGGAGGAGGTCTTCGGAAAACCCCCGGGATTCCGCCACCCGGGCCTGGCCGCCCTGCTCGAGGATATCCATCCGGACGATCGGGCCCCCGTGGTCGCCGTTCTGCAAGCCGGGGCGCAAGGGCAGACGGTTTCCTATGCCATGGAGTTCCGCATTGTGCTGGCCGGCGGGGAGGTCCGCTGGCTGCAGGCGTCGGGCCGTTTCGAAGGCGACGAAGGAGGCCCTCCGGCCCGCGTTCGGGGCATCACGATCGACATCACCGAACGCAAACGAATCGAGGAGGCGCTACGGGAGAGCGAGGAGAAGTACCGCGCCCTTTTCGAAAACGCCGGCCAAGCGGTTTTCGTGATGCAGGGCGCCAATCTCGTCTTTACCAATCCGGCCTATGACAGACTGGTGGGTTATTCCAGCCAGGAGCTCAAGAACAAGCCAGCCATGTCTTTTGTCCACCCCGAGGAGCGGGAGGGAGTCATGGAACGCTATGGGAAACGACTCAAAGGCGAGGAAACCCCCGCACGGTATATTTCGCGGATTGTCGATCGCGCCGGGCAAACGCATTGGGTGGAAACCAACTCGGTTTGCATCAACTGGGAGGGTCAGCCGGCAACCCTGGACTTCGCCAGCGACATCAGCGAACGGATCCGGGTCGAGGAGGAGCTGCGCCGGGCGATGGATCAGCAAGTGAAAACCAACGCCCAGCTCGAAGCCTCCATCGAACGGGCGGACCAGATGACCCTCGAAGCCCAGACGGCCAACATCGCCAAAGGCCAGTTTCTGGCCAACATGAGCCATGAAATCCGCACCCCCATGAACGGGATCATCGGCATGACCGATCTGCTGATGGCGACCGATCTGTCCGAGGAGCAGCGCCGCTACGCCGAGACGGTGCGCACGAGCGGCGAAGCGCTCCTTAGCGTCATCAACGATATCCTGGACTTCTCCAAGATCGAGGCCGGCAAGCTGGAGCTGGAGGAGCTGGACTTCGACCTTCGGGCGACTCTGGAGGACGTAGCGGAGCTGCTGGCCGCCAGCGCCCGGGATAAGCACTTGGAGTTCATCTGCCGCATCGATCCCGAGGTTCGCACCCTCGTCCGGGGCGATCCCGGGCGGCTGCGCCAGATTCTGATCAACCTGGGAAACAACGCCGTCAAGTTCACCGCCACGGGCGATGTCACGATCGAGGTCCGGTCGGTTGCAGACCTCGACGGCCGGGTCAAGGTCCGTTTCGAGGTCAGGGACACAGGCATCGGGATTCCCCAGGATCGGATCGGGCTCCTGTTCAACGCCTTCCAGCAGGTGGACGCCTCCACGACGCGCCGGTTCGGCGGCTCGGGGCTGGGCCTGGCCATCTCCAAGCAATTGGCCGAGCGGATGGGCGGCGAGATCGGCGTCGCCAGCGTCGAAGGCCGGGGATCGACTTTTTGGTTCAGCGCCGTCTTCGCCAAACAGCCACCCCGCGCAAGCCTCGACGGGGATCACCGGGCCGACCTCCGCGGCGTCCGGATTCTCGTCGTGGACGACAACGCCACGAATCGTCTGATCCTGGCCGAGCAACTGGCGTCATGGGGGGTTCGTCACGTCGAGTCCTCCGGCGCCGCCGAGGCGATCGGGCGGCTGCGCGAAGCCCGGGCCGAGGGCGATCCGTTCCGAGTCTTGATCACCGACATGCAGATGCCGGACACGGACGGAGAAACCCTGGGTCGAGACGTCCGGGCCGACCCCGGATTGCGCGACACTCGCCTGGTGTTGATGAGCTCCTTCGGCAGCCGCGGCGACGCCAAGCGCCTCAAGGAGGCCGGTTTCTCCGCCTACCTGATCAAGCCGGTCCGGCAATCCCAATTGTACGATTGCCTGGCCGTCGTCCTCGGAGGAAACGATTCGGAGGCCAAGACCCCCGCCGCCGTCCCTTTCGTCACCCGTCACACCCTCCATGAGGCCCTCCGGAGCCGCCTTCGCATCCTTCTGGCCGAAGACAATAAGACTAATCAACAAGTGGCCTTGGGGCTGCTGGCCAAGCTCGGCTATCGCGCCGATGTCGCGGTCAACGGCCGGGAGGCCATTCAAGCCCTGGAGACGAATCCCTACGATCTCGTCTTGATGGATGTGCAGATGCCCGTGTTGGACGGCTTGGCGGCGACCCGGGCCATCCGCTCCGGGACAACCGGGGTCCCGAATCCGAGGCTGCCCATCATCGCCATGACCGCCCACGCCTTGAAGGGCGACCGCGAGATCTGCCTCGAGGCCGGCATGAACGACTATCTCTCCAAGCCTATCTCGCCGCGGGCCTTGGCGGATGCGCTCGAGAAATGGGTTCCGCCGGCGCAAGAAGGCCCCTCGCAGGACCTCCCGGCGAGCGGAGAAATGCCGCCGGCCGATGGGCCGCCCGTTTTCGACCGGCCGGCCCTCAAAGCCCGGCTCATGGGCGATGCAGACTTGGTCAAGGCCATCATCGCCGGATTCCTGGAAGACATGCCCAAACAGATCCAGGCGCTCAAGGGGCTCCTCGAGCGGCGCGACGCGGAGGCGGCCGGAAGGCAAGCCCACACCATCAAGGGCGCGGCGGCCAACGCGGGCGGCTTGGCCTTGAGCGCCGCGGCCGGCAAGATGGAACAAGCGGGTCGAGCCGGCGAATGGGAAGCGATCGCCTCGCTTGTCCCCGAGTTGGAGATGCAGTTCGACCGTTTGGACACCGCGATGCGGGAGGAAAAGCCATGAGAATCTTGATCGCCGAAGATGACTTGACTTCGCGCAGTATCCTGACCGCGGTCCTGAAAAAATGGGATTTTGATCCCATCGTCACCAAGGATGGAGCCGCGGCCTGGGAACTCCTCCAGCAGCCCGATGCCCCCGGGCTCATCCTTCTCGATTGGAACATGCCCGGCTTGGATGGGTTGGAAGTCTGCCGCCGCGTGCGGAAGCTCGATGCACGCAATCCTCCCTACGTCATTCTCCTGACCGCGCGGGATCGGAAAGGCGACATCGTCCAAGGCTTGCAAGCGGGCGCCAACGACTATATCGCCAAACCCTTTGACAGCGAGGAATTGCAGGCCAGGATCGGAGTGGGCCGGCGGATGTTGGAGCTGCAGTCCCACCTGTTGGAAGCCCGCGACGCGCTTGTCCATCAGGCCACCCACGACTCGCTGACCGATATCCTCAATCGCCGCGCCATCCTGGACCGGCTGGCCCAGGAGATCTCGCGAGCCCAACGGGAGCAGGCCCCCCTCAGCGTGGGGATGTTCGATATCGATCATTTCAAGACCATCAACGACGCCCATGGCCACCAGGCCGGCGATGAAGCCCTCATCGCTTTCACCGGCTGCATTCGAGCTCGCCTAAGGAACTATGATATTTTCGGCCGCTACGGCGGAGAAGAATTCCTCGTCATCGCCCCGGGTTCCGTGGGACATAACGGCGAGAGCCTCTACGAAAGGCTGCGGGCCGGGGTCGCTGCGGCCGAAATCCCGACTCATGCAGGGCCGCTGTCCCTGACGGTCAGCATCGGAGTGGCGCCCGGAACGGGGTTCAGCACGGTGGACGCCTTGCTGGCGGCCGCCGACGCCGCCCTCTATCAAGCCAAAGCCGAAGGGCGAAACCGCGTCGTCTATGCCGATGCCCCGACTTTCCTCAATCCCTGACCTTCGCGTCGACGATTTTCTTCAGCCGATGATCTTGAACTCGTGGAACTGGACGCCGCGGACCTTGTCCAGCAGGAACAGCCGGTCGCCCTTGATGAAGATCCCGTCGACGAACGTCTTGACCGGGACGGAACCCAGCAGGACGCCGTCAGGTTCATAGACCTCCAGCCGGTAGGCGTCGGTCGTCCGCACGTCGACGGCGCCCTTGGCCTCCTGCTTGCCCGAGATCGCTCCGCCGTTGTTGGACATCATCATCGAGACGGAGACTTTTTCATTCTCCCGCAACTGCCGATCCAAGGTCACGACCCAGAGGCGGCCCTTGCTGTCCACCGCCGTCCCGCCGGCACAGCGGGCCAGGTCGGGCATGCGGATCGAGACGGTTTGGCCGCCGCCGCTGGAGTTCCCGGTCTTCATCTCGCCTTTGGCCTTGATCTCCATCGAGTAGGCCAGCGGCCGATCGGCCTTCCAGAGCAGCTTGCCGTCGGGCGAGTATTTCTCGATCCGGTTCTGAAAAGGGAAGATGGCGTAGACGTTGTCGCTCTCATCCAACGCTGTTAGAACCTGGTTGGCCATCCGATTGACCAGGAAATCGCCGAAGTCGGCGGGTTTGCCGAACTCGCGAAGAGTCTTGCCGCCGGCGTCAAGCATCTTGAGAAGGGGCGGCGCGGCCGCTTCCTGCTGACCGCCCTGCGGGCCGCCGATGCGGATCATCCCGCCGCCCATGCCCGCCGTCATCACGAACCCGCCCCGTTTGAGGACGCGGGTGTCCCCCACCGCCCCTTCCGTCAGCTTGAGGGTCTTGGCGATCTTGCCGTCGGGAGCGATGGCCTGGATGCGGGCGGCCTGGGACTCGCAGACATAGAGGTTGCCCTGGGCGTCGAAGTCGATGGCGTTGGGCATGTAGAACTCGCCGGGACCCTGGCCCTGGCGGCCGATCGTCTTGAGGAACTTGCCGTCCGCCCCGAAGACCTGGACCCGATGATTGCCGCTGTCCAGCACGTACAGCCGGCCCTGGGCGTCCACGACCAATCCGGAAGGCATGTGGAAGGCGATGGCTTCGTCGTCGGAATCCACGTCCCCCAGCACGCGAACGGGCTGGAGAGAGACGGCCGGCGACTTGCCCCATTGGCCCCCGGCCGGGTTGTGGACGACCCGGACTCCGTCCAAGGTCTCGATCTTCTGGCCGGCGGGAAAGCCCGCGCCGGCGAATGCCGCACCGAGCAAGGCTATACCGATCAAGAGCAGCGTTCTTTTCATGGCGGTACCTCCGGTGATAAAACGGCGGAACCGGGCGGATCGTTCCGCCGGTTTTTCGAATTCCATTAGAAAGGAAGAACCCCGCCGGGTCAAGCCGGGACATTTGATCTTCGGCCCGGGATGGGATAAGAATACCCTATTCCCCACGCCAGGAGGTCCGCCATCGTGAAGCGAAGAGAAGCCCTGAAATACGGATTGGAAGCGGCGGCGGCCCTGTCGCTGGCCGGAGCCGCAAGCGCCTCCCCCACCGCCGGACGGCGGATGGGCGCGGCGCAGGCGGGTAAGTTCAAGCTGAATTACGGGCCGAGCTTCGGCCAGTTCAAAGCCCACACCGGCGACGACCTGACGGCCCAGATCCAATTCTGCGCCGACGAAGGCTTCACGGCCATGTTCGACAACGGCCTGATGGGCCGCCCGGCCGCCGATCAGGAAAAGATCGCCTCGGAGCTGGCCAAGCGGGGCATGGCCCTGGGGCCGTTCGTCCTTTACGCCGACTTCGCCAAGGAGTCCTTCGTCCTGAAGAACGACGAGGTCAAGGCTCTGCTCCTCGACCTGATGAGGAAAGGGATCGAGACCATGAAGCGGACAGGCTGCAAACAGGCCCTGGTCGTCCCGGGCCGCTTCAACCTAAACCTGTTCTGGGACTACCAGACGGCCAACGTCATCGACAACCTGCGCATGTGCATGGACATTTGCGCCCCGGCCGGACTCGTCCTGGTCTTGGAGCCGCTCAACCGCCGCGACCATCCCGGCCTGTTCCTGACCGGCATGCCCCAAGCTTTTGCGATCTGCCGGGGCGTCAACAGCCCGTCCTGCAAGATCCTGGACGACATGTACCACCAGCAGATCACCGAGGGCAACATCCTCCCCCACATCGACGCCTGCTGGAGCGAAATCGCCGCCTTCCACATCGGCGACAACCCGGGCCGCAAGGAGCCGACGACGGGCGAGATCAACTACAAGAACGTCTTCAAGCACCTGCACGACAAGGGATTCAAGGGCGTGCTGGGCATGGAGCACGGCCAGAGCCTCAAGGGCAAAGAGGGCGAACGGGCGGTCATCGAGGCCTACCGCGCCTGCGATAACTTCTAAGGAGAGACGATCATGACGACGATCAACGACTCGAGCCTGACCCGCCGCGATTTCATCAAGACAACCGCCGCCGCCTCGCTGGCCGCAGCCATCCCCGGGAACCTCGGCCTTTTCGCCCAGGGCTCCGATACGATCCGCATCGGGGTCATCGGCTGCGGCGGCCGTGGCACCGGGGCCGCCATCGACGCCCTGAACTCCGCTTCCGGAGTGGAGATCGTGGCCCTCTTCGATCCCTTCCAGGACCGCATCGACTCGTGCCTGAAGAAGCTTCGCGAAACCCTGCCCGACAAGATCAAGGTCCGGCCCGAGACCTGCTTCACCGGGCTCGAGGGATACAAGGGGCTGCTGGCCGTCCCCGAGGTCAACCACGTGGTTACGGCCGCACCTCCCGGGTTCCGGCCCATCCACCTGAAAGCCGTCATCGAGGCCGGCAAGCACATCTTCATGGAGAAGCCGGTAGCCGTCGACCCGGTCGGCATCCGGGCCATCATCGCCGCCGCCGACCTGGCCAAACAGAAAGGCCTGGCCATTGTGGCCGGCACCCAGCGCCGCCACCAGAAGCGCTACCTCGAGCTGATGAAGCGGATCAAGGACGGCCAGATCGGTGAGATCGTCGGCGCCCAGTGCTACTGGAACATGGGCGACCTGTGGGTCAAGCTGCGCGAGCCCAACATGACCGACATGGAGTGGCACTGCCGCAACTGGCTCTATTTCAGTTGGACCTCGGGCGACCACATCGTCGAACAACATGTCCACAACCTCGACGTCGTCAACTGGGCCCTCGGCGCCCTGCCCAAAAATATCATCGGCATGGGCGGCCGCCAGGTCCGGATCGCCCCCGAGTACGGCAACATCTTCGATCACTTCGCCGTCGAATACGAGTACCCCGCGGGAGTCCGGGTGGCCAGCTACTGCCGCCAGACCAAGGGCTGCGCCGAGCGGGTCGAGGAGAAGATCATCGGCACCAAGGGCGTCGCTTTCGGCTACGGCGAGATCCAAGGGGCCAAACCGTGGAAGTTCGAGGGGGACGAGATTAATCCCTATGTCCAAGAGCACACCGACCTGATCGCCTCCATTCGCGCCGGCAAGCCGCTTAACGAAGGCCGCCAAGTCGCCGAAAGTACGATGTGCGCCATCGTCGGCCGCATGAGCGCCTACACCGGCCGGGCCGTCTCTTGGGATTGGGCCATGAACTCCTCCAAGCTCGACCTGACGCCGAAAAATATGGTCTTCGGCCCCAACCCGGTCGATCCTCCGGCCGTTCCCGGAACCACCCCGCTGATCTGAAAAAACAAAGGAAATCATAACCATGAAAAGCGCCTTTTATCTGCTTCTGATCGGGTTCGTCGTTCTGCTGGCCGCCTGCGGCGGCAAGAAAGCCCCGGCCGACGATCAAGCGGCCACCGCCAAGCCCCAAACACCGACGGCTCAGGCTGCCGTGGTCCCCGCCGCCGACAACGAGGGCGTCCTCCTGGCCAAGGAAATCCTCGGCCTATTTGACGAGGCCGTGGCCGAAGCCGCCGGCCTGACCAAGGATAAGCCCGAGGCCGCCGCTCTCAAGCCCAAGCTGGACGCGCTCTATGAAAAATACGCGGCTAAGATGGCCGAGATCAATCCCCGCTTCCTAGCCCTCAAGGCCAAGGATATCGCCCTGTTCGGAGCGGCCAACGGCTACCTGGGCGAAAACCGCGGCAAGCATGACTTGGCCAAAGACAACACGCTCTCGGACGCCTACCGTTATTACAACCTTGAGAAGGGCGAAAAGGAAATCGTCGATTTCCTGGCCCACAAGCTGCCCGCGCTGATCGACATCGCCGTCAAGATGTAATTGGGGACCGGGCCACCGCACTCCCGTCCGTTAGAAAGGAATGACATCATGAGAAGATCCCGCCCGATGCGACGCCGCGATTTCCTGAAGAACATCCCCCTGGCCGCGGCCGGCGCGGCCGCTTTCCCGTCCATCATCAAGGGCTCGGCCTTGGGCCTGAACGGAGCCGTGCCCGCCAGCGATCGAATCGTCATGGCCGGCATCGGCTTCGGCATGCAGGGCGGCTCCAACATGCATAACATCATCGACAAGGACGGCGTGCAATACGTGGCCGTCTGCGACCTGGACGACCTCCACCTGGCCGAAGGCAAGGCCATCGCCGACCAAAAGTACGGCAACAAGGATTGCGCCGTCTACAAGGACTTCCGCAAGCTCTTCGCCCGCGGCGACCTGGACGCCGTTTCGATCGCCGTGCCCGATCATTGGCACGCCATCGTGTCGATCTCCGCTCTCCGGGCCGGGCTGGACGTCTACGGCGAGAAGCCGCTGACCCACAGCCTGCGCGAAGGCCGAGCCCTATGCGACGCCGTCAAGCGCTACGGCCGGATCTGGCAGACGGGCTCCTGGCAACGCTCGGTCGACAATTTCTACCGGGCCTGCGAGGTCGTCCGCAACGGCCGCATCGGCAAGATCCTGCGGGTCGAAGTGGGCCTTCCCTCCGGACACTACGACTTCGCCCGGACCTTCGGCCAGGAGAAGATCGAGCCGCCGCCGGCCGGGTTCGACTACGAGACCTGGCTGGGGCCGGCGCCCGCCGCTCCCTATTGCAAAGCCCGCGTCCACATGAACTGGCGCTGGAACATGGATTACGGCGGCGGCCAGCTCATGGACTGGATCGGCCACCACCTGGACATCGCCCACTGGGGCATGGGATACGATGCCACCGGCCCGGTCGAGATCAAGGGCCGGGGCGAGTTCCCGACCACCGGCATCTACAACAGCGCCACCCGCTACTGGGTCGAGGCCCTCTACGCCGACGGCACGCCGATCATCCTGGCCGGCGGATACCCCGAGATCCAGGGCGGCACCAAATGGATCGGCGAGCACGGCTGGGTCTGGGTGGACCGCGGGGCGTTCGAAGCCCAGCCCGCCTCTCTGGTCAACGAGGTCATCGGCCCCGACGAGATCAAGCTCTACCACAGCCGCGACCATTTCCAGAATTTCGTCGACTGCGTCCGCAGCCGGGCCGCGACCATCACCCCCTGCGAAACCGCCCATCGCTCGGCCTCGGTCGGCCACCTGGGGGTCATCGCCATCGAAACGGGCCGGACCATCAAATGGGACCCGGTCACGGAAACCATCCTGGGCGATCCCGGGGCGGTGCGGCTCCTCAGCCGGTCCTACCGCAAACCCTGGCAGCTGCCGGCTTGAGACAGGAGACAGCCATGTACCGCAAAATCCGCCCTGTTGCCGTCGCCGCGGCCGTTCTGGCTCTCACTTTTTCGTTAGCCGCCGCGACCGTCCCGGCACGCGCCGCCCAAGCCCCGGCCTCCCTCACCGCTATCCTCAAAGAGCTCGCCGTTTGGGACGGCGGCATCGATTCCGCCGCCCTCTGGAAGCTTCGCGACGCCGTTTGGGCCGCCAAGGACGTCCCCGCCGCCCGGGCCGAATGCGAGGCCCGCCTGCTCGCGTTCCTGGCCGGCCGGGCTACTCCGGTTGCCAAGATGGCCGTGGCCAAGCATATCCGGACGATCGGCAGCGAGAAGGCCGTCCCGGCTTTGGAGCCGCTCCTGCTGGACAAGACCCTATCGGACACAGCCATTTACGCCCTGGCCAAAATCCCCAGCCCGGCCGTGGACAAGGCTTACATCCGGGCGTTAGCCCGGGCTGAAGGCGCCGTCAAGACGTCCCTCATCGCCGTCCTGGGCGATCGCCGCGCGGCCGAAGCGGTCGCGGTCCTGGCCCCGTTGCTGGCCGATCGCCAAGGCGCCTACGCCGGATCGGCCGCTCTAGCCCTGGGTTCGATCGGCAACGCAGAATCCGCCAAGGCGTTGACGGCGGCCTATGCCGGCCTCCGGCCCGAGCTCAAGCCCCTCGCCGCGGCCTCGATCCTGCACTGCGCCGAAGGCCTGCGCGCCGCCCGCGATAGCGGCGCGGCGGCCGGCCTCTACGACAAGCTCCTGGCCGAAACGGCCCTCCCCGCCACGCTGCGGGAAGGGGCCATGATCGGAAAGATCCGCGTTGCGGGCGAGCGCGCTCCCGGACTTCTCATCGACCAGTTGAAGGGCGCCGACCCCGTCTTCCAGGCGGCGGCCATAGCCGTCCTGCGGGACATCATCAAACCCGACGCGGTCGGGCCGATCTGCGATCTTCTCCCCGGCCGGCCCGAAGGAGTCCAGGTTCAGATTCTGGCGGCATTGGCCGAGTATCCCCGCGAGAAAGTCCTGCCGACGATCCTGCAGGCCGCCCGCGGGGCATCCGCGCCGGTCCGGCTGGCCGCCCTCAAGGCCCTCGAATCGGCAGGCGACGCCACAACCGTCCGCTTCCTGGCCGAGTCGGCGGCCAAGGCCAAAGGCGGCGAGCAAGTCGCGGCCCGGGCCGCCCTGGCCGGCATGAAGGGGCGCGAAGTCGACGACGCCGTCACAGCCACGCTGCGGGAAGGAACCGATCCCGCCATACAGGCCGAATGCCTGCAAGCGCTCGGTCAGCGCCTGTCCTACCCTGCGAAAAGCGTCGTCGTCCCGTTCCTGGCCTCTCCGAACCCGGCGCTGCGGATTCAGGCCGCTCGGGTTATAAAGGTGATCGGAACGCCATCGGACATCTATGCCGTCTTGGAAACCTATCTCAAGGCAGGCGATGACGCCGAGCGCCTTGAGGCCGCCGGCACCGTGACCGCCCTGACCCAGAAGATCGCCCAGATCGACGGCCGCTCCAACGCCGTCAAGGCCCGCTTGGCGGACGAGAAAAACCCCGCGGCGAAAGCCCGGCTCCTGGATCTTCTCGGACGCATCGGCGACGATAGCGCCTTGCCGGCGGTCCGGGCGGCCGCGAACGATGCGGACGCGGGTGTCGCGGAAGCCGCCGTCCGGGCCCTGGCGGCCTGGCCAACCGCCGCGGCCCGATTCGACGCGCTGGCCCTGGCCCGGTCGGGGAAAACCGAGACTCTCCGCCTTCTGGCTCTGCAGGGATTCATCCGCATGACCGGGAGTGAAAAATACGCACCGGCCGCGAATGCGACGGCCTCCTTGAAAGAAGCGGCCGGGCTGGCCGTTCGCCCGGAGGAAAGGAAGCTCATCCTGGGCCTTTTGCCCGGCTTCGCCTGCGCCGAGAGCCTAGCGTTGGCCGAATCCCTGGCGGCCGATCCCGCCGTGAAAGCCGAAGCCCAAGCGGCCGTAACTAAGATCAAGGAGAAGCTCGCGAGCAAATAGCCGCCGCGAATTCCCCGCGCCGGATTTGACCGAAGTCAAAGCGGAGGGATGCGCAACCCGCTATCCTGACGGCTTCGATCATTCCGGAACGCCATTATGAACAGGGTCATGGACATCGAAAGAGAGCCCCTGAAGAACCGCGCGGCGAGGCGGCGAGGCTTGGTTTTGGTGCTCGTCCTGGGCCTGTTCGTCGCGGGGCTGTCGGCTTTCACCTTTTTCTACGCCCGAGGCACGTCCTACTTGAGCGACGACCCCCGCGCCTGTGCCAACTGTCACGTCATGCGGGGTCACCTGGACGATTGGAACCGGGCCCCCCACCGGGCCGCGGCGACCTGCAACGACTGTCACGTGCCGCACGATTTCGTGGGCCACTGGGCTATTAAAGCCGTCGACGGCTTCAAGCACAGCTTCGCCTTCACCACGGGCTTCTTCGAAGAGCCCATCCGGATCACTTCGTTCGATCGTGGGATCGCCCTGGCCAACTGCCGCCGCTGCCATGCCGTCCTGACGGGGGCCATGGCCTCCGATCCCCACGGCGAAAAGACCGATTGCACGCGCTGCCACCGCGGCGTCGGCCACTGAACCGAAACGACCTCGTAGGAGAAACGAGCATGAACGAAAGCAAAGCCCGGCGCGGAATCGGATATTACGGCCTGGCCGCCCTGGCCCTGGCCTTCGCGGCCGCCGCCGTCTTCCTTCTCTATCTCAACATCCGGCAGCGGAAGACCGAGGCCCTCGTCTATCCTCTAAAAGTCGTCGAGATCAAGGACGGCGAGCTCGACCCCGCCGTCTGGGGCAGGAATTTCCCGCTGGAATACGATTCTTTCAAGCGGACGGCCGAGAACTATGGGCGCACGAAATTCGGCGGATCCGAGCCCTACAGCAAGCTGGACCGCTATCCGGCCCTCAAGCGGCTCTGGGCCGGCTACGCCTTCAGCGTGGAATACAAGGAAGAGCGGGGCCACGCCTACGCCATGGACGACCAGAAGGCCACCCTGCGGGTCAAGAACTTCAAGCAGCCCGGGGCCTGCGCCAACTGCCACGCCGCCGAAGCGCCGAGCCTGATCAAGGTCATGGGCTGGGAGGCGTTCAACAAGACGCCCTACAACGACCTGGCCCCCAAGCTCCACGGCGGCTCGACCTGCGCCGACTGCCACGACCCCAAGACCATGGAGCTCGTCATCACCCGGCCGGCCTTCAAGAACGCCATGGCCCAGGCCGGAGTGGACCTGTCCAAGGCGACGCGCCAGCAGATGCGGGCCTATGTCTGCGGCCAGTGCCACGTCGAGTACTATTTCCGAGGCGAGGGCAAGGAGCTGACCTTCCCCTGGAGCAAGGGCCGGACGGCCGAAGCCATCGAAGCCCATTACGACGAATACGGTCACACCGACTGGGTCAATAAAGAGACCGGGGCCAAGATGCTCAAGATGCAGCACCCCGAGTTCGAGATGTGGGGCACGGGCATCCACGCCCGCTCCGGCGTCGCCTGCGCCGACTGCCACATGCCTTATGTCCGCAGCGGCTCGATCAAGGTTTCGGATCACTGGGTCCGCAGCCCGCTGGTCAACATCCGCAACGCCTGCGGCGCCTGCCACGCCTGGCCCGAAGAAGAGATGCTCGGCCGGGTGGCCGAGATTCAGGGCAAGACGGCGGAGCTGCTGCGGGAGGCCGAGGCGGCTTTGCTTTCGGCCATGGACGCCATTGTCGCGGCCAAGGACAAGGGAGCGGCCGACGAAGCGCTGGCCGAGGCCCGCAGCCTCATCCGGCGCGGCCAGATGCGCTGGGATCTCGTCTTCTCGGAGAACAGCACAGGCTTCCACAGCCCGCAGGAGGCGGCCCGGGTGCTGGCCGGGGCCATCGATTTCGCCCGCCAGGCGGAGATCAAGGCCCGCGGGATCAAGCCGTAGTCCGAGATCCACTTTGTCGTTGCGAAGCCCTGCAAAGCAGGGCTGTGGCGACACTTTGTCGTCCTCGCTGTGACCAGCGTCAGCGTGTCACCGCGAGGGCAACCTCTCCGACAGCAGACGGCCACGCTCCGCCTTCAGCGGAGCTCGCCGCGACTAAATCAAACGCTTAGCGGACGAAGAGGAAGAAGAGCAGGGCGAACGCCGCGGCCAGCACCAGGGCGTGAAACTTCTCGCCCCAGGCGGCCTTGCCGAAGAGGGGTGTAGTCACGGTGCACTTGGGATAAGCTTTCAGGCGGGGCCAGAAGCGGTGTGTGGCCGCCTTGTAGTCCAGATAAGCCTGGCCGAACTTGCCGGCCAGGAATCGCTCTTCGTAGGGGATGATGACGGAATACATCAGCCCGAACTCCAGGATGAAGGCCGCGTAGCCGTACCAGGCGTTGAAAGCCAAGACGCAGCCGACGCCGACGATGAAGTTGCCGATGTAGAGGGGATTGCGGACGTGGGCGAACGGGCCGGAGACGCACAGCTCCTCGGCCTCGATCTTGGTCACGATGTGGCGGCCGCAGAGATATGCGGCGGCGTAGACCCGAAACAGCAGGCCGAGAATCACAACCGCCGCGCCGGCCGCCCAGAGCGGGAAGGCCGTCCGGCCGCCCAGCGCCCATTTGATGGCAAGGCAGATAACGAGCGCCCCGCTGCTGATGAAGCGGCGGTTGGCGAAGACGATGGACGAGAAATCCCGTCCCGTATTTCCGGCCTTCTCTTGGGTCATCGGGACTCCTTGCGGTGCGGCGAATCGGGGCCCGCTCCATCTTCCGGCCCGCGCCGGCCGGGGGTTCTCCGCTCGATCGCGGCGGAAATATATAGACCCCCGCCGGGCAAGTCAAGCCCGAGCCGCGCCGCCAGAGAAAGTAGATCGATTCAGCGAATCGTATCCCGCCAGGCCCAATCGTCCCGACTTTTCTGGACAAGCTGGGTGATGGAGAAGGTACCCTGGCCGCCGTCGTCCTTTTCGTTGGAGCCGAGGCTGTAAACCAGCAGCCCTTTCGAATCCAGATGATAAACGAAAGGCTTTCCGGTAAAGGGATCCATGGGTTCACGAGGCAAGAAGGCCGGCACGAGATCAGCGATAGCCGCAGGGAAATGCTTTTCCTTGTCCCGATAAAGCCTGGCCGCCAAGCCGATCCGCGCCGTCTCCATCAGCGCTTCGATGGAGGCTTCCTTCATGCCTGTCGCGGAAAGGCCCGATGAGCCGCCGTCGATCAATCGTTCGTACCACCTTTGCCGTGCCAGCCGATCGTCGAAGGCGTTCAGCGACGCTCGGCTTTGAAAATAGGGAATTCCAAGCATCCTCTCTATATCATCAAACTCGGCGTACCGGCGCATCAGCGCTTTCCTGACCCACGGACGCGCCCAGAAGAGTAGAAGACGGCTCGGCCAGCCGTCTTCCAAGGCTTCGGATCGGCCGCGCAAAACCGCCGTCTCGGTCTCCACCCAGAAAGCCCTCTCGCCCTTCGTCGATCCGGCCACGGCCGCGCGCCAAGCTTCAATGTCCAGATCCTTGAGGATCGCTTCAAGGCCGGCGGCTTCGACGGCGCGGCCGTCGATGATTCGGTTGAGCACGACCAGCAGGCTTCTGGCGTTGGCGATGGCGACCAGAGCGGTCATGAAATTGGGTTCCTGAAACGTCAAGCGGACGAATCGGAGGCCTTTCGACCACTCGTCCAAGCCGCCCCGAACGTCTCCGGCTTCCGCCCGAAAGAAGGCGTCAAACCCCAGCAAGCGGACCAAACTCAGCATCGAGTTTAGGTTTCCGATGACGGTCGTCACGTCGCGGCGACCCGTCAGCCGATAACACGGCCGTTCGGAAGCTTCGAGCAGAAAATCGATCGAACGCCGGTTTTTCTCGATCGCCGCCGCGATGAGCGATCGTGTCTTTTCGGCGACCGGTCGACCATCGAACCGGGCGGCCATTTCCTCGCTTAAATTCGTCGTGCCCCGGAACTCCCCGTCAAACAGCGCATCCGCGGCCCTCCAGGCCGGCATGGCGTTCGCCGATCCGGGGCAACCGGGGCCTAGGTCGGCAAAGCTGACAGGCAGCCCCTTGGCCTTGGCCTCGGCCAGAAATTGTTCCAGCTTCTTTCCCGTCGTAAAGTTCAAGAAAGCCAGGCTCACCAGAGCGACCGCCGCCAGCGCGACCAGAACCAGGCCCGTTCTACCTAGGATTCTTCGCATGGACATCGGCATCCTCCTCCATGAAATCCGCGCTATTCGCGCCCGGTCGCGGCGTTTCGCCCGACGCCCAGACCGGGCGGGGTCGAACAGACTGGAGTCTCGCCAAGCGGGCCGCCTCGGCGCCGACGGCCTGTTCCAGCTCCGCTTGATCGGCCGCGTCCGGCGGAAACACCGCCGTGGGCTGATCCGCCAGCAGGACGTCCAGCCGACCTGTCTGCTTCCGCGCCAGGATGGCATTGCCGGCCAACGCAGCGAAGATGAGCGAGACGCAGGCCGCCGCCGCCGCCCATTGGGAAAGGGACAGGAATCGATCGGACGGCGGGACGCCTGCGGCCGCGGCCAACACTTTGCGCCGCAATCCCGGCGGGGCGGGCCGGGGAACGAAATCCGATAAAGGCGCTTGCGAGGGCTGGTCGTCTCGGGTCATCGCTTTTCTCCGAAAAACTCGCGCAGCCGGGCCATCCCATAGCGATAGCGGCTGGCCGCCGTATGAGTGGGGATGCCGCAGGCCGAGCCGATGGCCCGGAAGGTCAAGCCCTCGTACTCTTTAAGGACAACCGCCTCGCGCTGTTCGGCCGAAAGGCCCGCCAACGCTTCGCCGAGGCGGATCTCGGAAGGGCCATCCGGGCCTTGCCAGATCGCCGACGCGAGATCCGGCCGGAAAGCCGATTCCCGGTCTCTGCGGCCAAGCCGCCTTTTCCAGAACCGGCCGGCCTCGTTGTGCGCGCAGCGAAAAACGAAAGCCTTGGGATCGCTGAGGAGCCGCCTGCGGTCGATCGAGCGGGCCAGCCGGACGAAAACATCCTGAAGGATGTCCTCGGCGTCCTGGACGGACCCCAGCTTGAGGGTCAGGTAGCGGTACAAGGCGTCTCCGTAGGCATCATAGATCTCGTCGAGAGTCATGCGCATTGATCGACGGACGTTCATGATAGAAGACCGCGCCACGACGAAGATTTGTCTAACGGAAACAAAAAATTCCGTATCTTTCGGATATCGGGCCCCCCGAGGAATTTTATCACCAATTTGCGCGCAAGGGAGCCTGGCGAGATTCAGTGCCGGTCGATATATTCCTGCAGCTCGGCGTGCCAGGCGTCGGGTTCGAACGTCCCTGCCTCGGTGGGCTCGCCGAACAACAGATCGACCAGGTAGCGAGGCTTCCGGCCGCCGATATGCATCGCCTTGATGCAGGAGACGCAGTAGACGATGACATCCTCGGCCGGCATATCCCCGGCCCGTTTTTTCAACAGGTCTTTGACCGCGTCGACCGGGATTTCGCCATAGAAGCTGTCGCCACAGCAGATGCCGTGCGTCCGGGTCCGGCGGGGTTCGACGACGAGGATATTCATTCGCCGCAGGAGCGTCCGGATCGCCTCGTGGACCCGCTCTTCGCTTCGGGTGGGACAGGCGTCAAGGATGCTCATCGTTGCTCCGCCATAGTCGGGCAGCGGGAAGCTCTCGTCGGCGGCCAGGATCTCCCAGGCCGAGATCGTGGAGATCCCCGTATAGAGCTCGCGGAAGCGCCGATCGCAGCCCGGGCAGACGTTGATTACACGCGTCCCGGGCGCCAAGCCGGGCTCGTGCTTGCAGCAAAGGAGGTGTTCGGCGGTGACGCCGTGCGCGAGCCGTAAGCGCTCCCCCAAGCGGGCGGCCAGATGCGGTTTATACATCATCAACGCGCATCCGGGCGCGAATACATCAGTCATCGCGGCTCTCCATCCCTGCCAACCGGGTCATCGAGTCTACCATATCCCCGCAGAGACGCCGAAGCCGCCCTCGCTACGATGGGCAAAGTGCCGATCGTAGCGAGGACTACCAAAGCGTTGCAGGGACGATACCCCGAACCTCCCTCCCCGGAATTGAGCGAAGAACCGAACAAATCGGCCGCTGGAAAAACGGAATCGACTTGCATATCATGGAGACGAGGAGATTCACCATGATCGAAGGTCAGGACATTCTCGGCCGCGTCGCTCGCCTCAAATACGCCCTCATCGGAGGCGGTCCCGGTGCCTTCATCGGCGACGTCCACCGCAAGGCCATCGCCATGGACGGCAAAGCCGAGCTGGCCGCCGGCTGTTTCTCTCAAACTTACGCAAACACCCTCGCCACCGGCGAAGCCTGGGGCCTGCCCAAGGAGCGCCTCTACCGGACCGCGGCGGAGATGATCGCGGCCGAGGCGGCCCGCCCCGATCGGATCGATTTCGTCACCATCACGGCTCCCAACGTCGCCCACTTCTCCATCGCCAAGGCGGCTTTGGAGGCGGGCTTCCCGGTCGTCTGCGAGAAGCCGTTGGCGACTTCGAGCCGGGAGGCCGAAGAACTGCGCTGCCTGGCCGCGGAATCGGGCCTCCTATTCATGGTCACTTACGCCTATCGCGGCTATCCGCTCGTCTTTCACATGCGGGACATGATCGCCGCCGGCGAGCTGGGCGACATCCGCTTCGTCTCGGCCGAATACCCTCAGGATTGGCTGGCGACACTCCTCGAAACGACCGGCCAGAAGCAGGCGGCCTGGCGGACCGACCCGAAGATCGCCGGCATATCCAACTGCGTCGGCGACATCGGCAGCCACGTCGAAAACATGGTCTCTTTCCTTACGGGACTGGAGGTCAACTCCTTGCTTGCCCGACTGGACATCTTCGGCCCGGGCCGGGTCCTCGACGACAACGCTTCGATTTTGGTTGAATACAGGGGTGGCGCCAAAGGCATGTACTGGAGCTCCCAAATCGCCGTCGGCCACGATAACGGCCTGCGCGTCCGGATCTTCGGGACCAAGGCCTCGCTCGAGTGGGCCCAGGAAGATCCCGGGGCTGTTCGAGGCCTTCGCCAATCTCTACTCGACCTTCATCGGCGCCCTGGTCAAGAAAGCCGCCGGCGAGCGGCTTACCGCGGCGGACCTCGATTTTCCCAATATCGAGGACGGCGTTCGCGGCATCCGCTTCATCGAGGCTTGCGTCGAGAGCTCCAGGAATGGAGCTGTTTGGATCAAATTCTAAACTGAGCCGGCCGGGAAAGAGTCGCTATTTCTTTCCCGGAGCGAGGGGCTCTTCCGGAACTTGGAAAAACGCTGAATCTAGCGGCACATTCCATTTAAAATCGGACACGTTGACCATACTTATGTTGCCGAAGAGCTTTCGAATGCTTTCTTTGCGAAGGGGAAGCCCGGTTACTATCTCTACCCATAATCGTTCGGCTACAAACTCGCCTGGCCTATCCACGGCGCCCGGAACGCGTTTTTCGACGCGCGTTTCAATTCCCTCAACCTTTTTCCCGTCGATTGTGCTTCCTCCTATTTTTTCATAGGGCCGGGAGAGCAGCTCCCTGACCTCGCGCTTGGGATCGCTTAAATATGGACCCTCTCCGGGTTCGGGATTAACGTGGTGCTCAATTTTCCCCTTTATATTATCGATCGAGGTCAAAGATTTCTTATCCGGACTTATATAAAGCCGTCCCACCTCTTTTCCAAAGCTCAGCATATCTACTCGGACACCGGCTTCCCGAGAAACATACATTCGAAACTCAGAAACCAGGGCGCGGTGACTTTCGATGGAGTCTTGCTGCATAAACGTGGACGCATGGAGCAGAAGGGTCGGCGCCTTCTCGATGCGCTCGACGACTTTCCCCCAAGCCACGCCGGTTTCCCCGAAGGGATTAAGCAAAAAAAGCAGGATGGCGGCAGCCGCGGGAAGGGCCGCCCATTTTAGCAGCCTGGACAATCCGGCTGCTCTTCCCCGCCTTCGGCCCGCTTCAGCCGGGCTTTCCCCTTTAGAGCGGGCATAGGCTTCCATCGCATCGACGAGGACTTTCCCATCGAACGAGGGATCGGAACGAATTGCCTTTTTCCCAGCGCACCAGGTACTCACGATCGCCTTTCGGTCGCCCCGTTTTCTAAACATGTTCATTTCCCTCAGCCAAGAAGCTTCGCAGTTTATGCATGCCGTACCGATAACGGCTCTGAACTGTATGGAGCGATTCTCCTTGGGATTCGGCGATGGCCCGGAATCTCAACCCTTCCAAGAGATGAAGGATGATAACGTATCGCTGGGCCTCCGGAAGCGCGTCCATAGCACGATTCAAGCGATCCAAATCCGTCGGGCTCGTCGAAGGTAAGTCCGGCAAGAAAGATCGAGGGTCCTCGGTCTCCTTGGGGGCAACCGATACGGCGGCACGGCCGCCCGCCTTGAAAATATTCCGAATTCGATTGACGATGCTGGTCAACAGATAGCTCTTGAGACTGCGCCGTATTTCCAACGAACGGGCGGCTCCGGCAAACGAAACGAAGACGTCATGGACGACATCTTCGGCCATAGGCCTATCCGCAGCCATGGCCAAGGCGACAGCCAACATGTCCGTCTTGTACTTTTCATAGATGATTTGCAAAGCCTCGGAGTTGCCGTTTTGAAGCTTTTTAAGAAGCATCCGGTCCTCTTTGACGCCTCGCATTATTTATCCCTGAAAGCCTCTCATAAATAAGACAATGATCTGATGATTTTAGTCTAATAATTTCGCCGAAGCTAATTCAGGGCGAATTACCTGTTTGCCGAGGCCGAAGCTAAAAAATTAGTACGCGAGGCCTCCGGGAATCTATTGAATTGAGGCTCGGTCTAAGAATATGCGAATCCGGTCGATGTCCTTACAAGCGAACCGGGACCGGAAATAGTCCGCCGTCGGCTCGACGGGATAATGATCCAGATCCGTGTCGACGACGCATAGGTCGTCCACCCGCTCCTCGAATTCGCGTCGGCAGTAGTCGGACCGGACCGTCGCATCGGCGGGATTCAGGATCAG
>JAPKZJ010000062.1 GCA_026393855.1 Candidatus Aminicenantes bacterium | reverse complement strand
GACAACGGTGGCCAACGCCCGCCAAGCCCGGATCGACTTGACCGGTTTCACGGCCACGGTGGGAATCAGGCTGAATCTTTTTTAAGGCCAGCAGACAGCTCCGCACCGGCGGCCTCGGGCCGGCCGGTGTGGGGTTGTTTTGGCTCTTCTCCCATCTCCGGGAAACATCTGTGGTTCGGGGTGTCGGCCAACGGCGAAACCGCGCGGGTTCCGGCTTTTTACGCCTCTCCGCGAGGGAAGCCGATCCTCGCGGGGACTATCGAAGCGACGTCCCTACGAGGACTGCGAAGCGCTGCGGCCGCCGAGGGCTGTTTGAGCACGCGATCATCTGACAGAACCGAAACGGAGTGGGTGGTCATGCAAGCCAGATTGATCGAATATGCGGAGTTCCGCCCTCGCGGGGACGGTCGGAACGACGTCCCTCCGAGGACTGCGAAGCGCTGGAGGCGCCGAGCGGAATAGCGTAAAAAGGAGTGGTGAACCCGCGCTGCCGGGACGACACCCCGGACCGCGTTTCCCGGAGTTAGGAGACGATCCTTTCTTTTACCCGGCGATCAGGCGTTCGTAAAGGGATAAGTATTCCCGGGCCGGCCGGCGCCAGGAAAAATCCGCCCGCATGGCGTTCCCGATGAGCGCTTCCCGATCCGGCTTCGCGGCCAGGGCGCGCAAGGCTTTGCGGACGGCCTCCAAAAGGGCGCCCGGCTCGGGCGCCTCGAACTTGAATCCCGTCCCGGTTCGCGGTCCCGGATCGTAGGCTTCGATGGAATCGTCCAGCCCGCCGGTGGCCCGGGCCACGGGGATGGCGCCGTAGGCCATGGCGATCATCTGGGTCAATCCGCAAGGCTCGTAGCGCGAGGGGATGAGAAAAAGATCGCTGCCGGCGAAGACCTTGCGGGCCAGCGCGTCATTGAATCCGAGGTGCAAGCCGAGGAACGAAGGGAATCGCTCCCGGGCGGCGCGAAGACCCGACTCCAAGCCCGCGTCCCCGGTCCCCAGCACGACGATCTGCACCCCCAAGGCGGCTAGGCCGGCCGTCGCTTCGATCAAGATGTCGATGCCTTTCTGCTCCACCAGCCGCGAAACCAGACCCAGGACGGGAGCCTCCCGGCGCAGCGCCGGCAGTCCGAACGCGGCCAGCAGGTCGCGCTTGCAGGCGGCCTTCCCACTCGGATCGGCGGCCGAGTACGGCGCGGCGATCAGCGGGTCCTTGGCGGGATCCCAGGCCATCGCGTCGATGCCGTTGAGGATGCCCGTCAAAGCGTCCGCCCGCGATCGAAGCAGACCGTCCAGCCCACAACCGTATGCGGGAGTCAGGATCTCCCGGCTGTAGCGGGGGCTGACCGTGGTGACGGCGTCGGCATACAGAATCCCGGCCTTCATGAAATTGACCTGACCCCAGTACTCCAGCTCTTCCATCCGGAAGAGACCGGCCGGAAGACCCACGGCGCCCAGGATTTCGGGCGGGAACAGCCCCTGGTAGGCCAAGTTGTGGATGGTAAACACGGTTTTGGTCCGGGCGAAGAAAGGATCGTCCCGGCCGGATCGCCGCAGATAGGCCGCAGCCAGGGCGGTCTGCCAGTCGTTGGCGTGGATGATGTCGGCTTCGAAAGGCAGGGCTTTGAGGGCTTCGAGCACGGCCTTGGAGAAAAAAGCGAAGCGTTCGCCGTTGTCGGGAAAATCGCCTGCCGGCGTGCCGTAAAGCCGCCCTCCGCCGGAGCGCTCGAAATATCGGTCGCATTCGACGAAGCAGACGGGGTAAGGGGTGGCCGGATCGGCCCAGACGGTCAGGGCCACGGTTTCTCCCTGCCAGGTCATGGGGTGACTGTCGAGAGCCTTGATCAGGGTTAGGCCCCTGGCCTTCACCTCGCCGTAAAACGGCAGGAACACTGCGACTTCCGCCCCGGCCCGGGCGAGCGCCGCGGGCAGAGCTTCGGACACGTCGGCTAAGCCTCCCGTCTTCGCATACGGGGACGCTTCGGAGGAAAGGAAAGCAACGTTCATAATTTCGGATTTTATCATAACGGGGGACCCCGGTCACCCGTTGCCAAAAAACGCCCGGTCCGCTAAGATGAGCTCGAGATGATGCGCGTCACGGCAGCGGTGATCGAACGGGAAGGCCGCATCCTGATCGCACGCCGCCGGGAGGACGACCATTTCGGCGGGATCTGGGAATTCCCCGGGGGGAAAGTCGAGCTCGGGGAAGAGCCGCGGGACTGCCTGCGGCGCGAAATCCTTGAAGAGCTCGAGCTGGTCATCGAGGTCGGGGCAAGCCTGGGGGAGTTCCCCTATGTCTCGCCGTCGCGATCCCTTATCCTGCTCGCGTTCCGGGCTTCCATTCTGGCCGGCGCTCCCGTTCTGCACGATCACTCTGAGATCGCCTGGCCGCGCCCGGGCGAGCTGGGCGCCTTTGATTTCGCCGAGCCGGACCGTCCGCTGGTCGACCGGCTCCGGGGGACGGCCGTCCATGGATGAATCGGCGGTCATCCTGCACCCGGGCAAGGACAAGGCCGTCCGCAACAGGCACCCCTGGATCTTCTCGGGCGCCGTCCGCCGGATGCCGCCGCTCGAGCCGGGTGAAATCCGACCCGTCCTGTCCGCCGACGGGGACTTCCTCGGCACGGCTTATTTCAACCCCAAAACCTCGATCGTCGGCCGGATGCTGGCCTTCGATCGGACGCCTCCCTTGGACGCCTTGCGGTCCTCCCTGCGACGGGCCGTGGCCATGCGCAAGACCTTCTTCGAGAGCCCGGACACGACGGCCTTCCGCCTGGTCAACGGCGAGGGAGACGATTGCCCGGGCTTGATCGTCGATCGCTATGCCGATCGGCTGGTCCTCCAAATTTCGACCTTGGGCATGGATCTCTTGCGAGACGTCGTCCTGGACGAGCTCACGGATCTATTGACGCCCCGCTCGATCTACGAAAAGTCCAACTTGCCGTCGCGCCGCGAGGAAGGGATTCCGCCGCGCGAGGGCCTTCTGCGGGGCGAGCCGCTCCAGCCCTTTGAAATCCTGGAGGACGGACTGCGCTTCCTCGTCGATATCCCGGCCGCCCAGAAGACCGGCTTTTACCTCGACCAGCGGGAGATGCGCCGCCTGGCCCGCCGGCTGGCGGCCGGCCGGCGCGTCCTCAACGCCTTTTCGTATACGGGCGCCTTCACCGTCGCCGCCTTGGCCGGCGGGGCGATCGCCGCGGACAGCGTGGACGTCTCGGCCAAGGCGGTCGCGGCGGCCCGCGAGAATTGCCTCCGGAACGGCTACGAGGGCGGGCATCTGGGCTTCCACGAGGCGGATGTCTTCGAGTTCCTGCGCCAACGACCGCTCGACTACGACCTGGTCGTCCTCGACCCTCCGGCGTTCGCCAAGCGGAAATCCGAAGTCATGGCGGCCTGCCGTGGATACAAAGACATCCATCGGCTGGTCTTCGAGAAGGTTCCTGAGGGAACTTTGGTCCTGACTTTCTCCTGTTCGTTTCACGTCGACGAGACGCTCTTCGGCCAGGTGGTCTTCCAGGCCGCCCGCGAAGCCGACCGCCGGGTCCGCATCCTGCAAAGGCATCATCAGGCCTTCGATCATCCGGTCAGCGTCTATCATCCCGAAAGCGATTACTTGAAAGGCCTGGTTCTACACGTCGGTTGACCGGCGGCAGGCGAAAAAGGACGGCCATGAACGCGACTCCGGCTTCCGATACTCCCTGGCCGGCCCTGACCCGTCGGCTTCGGACGGCCAAGACCGTCGGCGCATCGCTTTGGGGCGCCCTTCTCTTCGAACTTGTCGCCGTCGAGGCCGTTCGAGCCTCCGTCCGGCCGTTCTTCGGCCTGGCTCGTCTGGCCGGCAGCCGGACCATTTTCCGGTACGGGATCTATCTGGGCGCGGCCGCCGTCATCCTGGCCATCCGGATCCTCAACGGCCGTCGGCTCGGCCGGATTGGGTCGGAGCCGGACGAAGCGGCCCGGCGGAGGATTTTCTCAACCTCGGTCGCAAGCCTCGTCCTGGCGGATCTCCCGGCTGTTTTGGGACTCGTCCTTTTCCTGGCGGGAGGGTATAATCGCGATTTCTACGCCCTACTCTTCGTTTCGATGCTCCTGCTGTTCATGTATTTCCCCAGGGGTTCGGTCTGGCAGGCCCGTTTGACGGAGCCCGGCCGGACCTGCCCGTTTTGAGGTCGAACATGCGTTTGACATTTCTCGGCGCCGACAAACAGGTCACGGGATCCAGCACGCTCCTGGAGACGGAGGGACTCCGTTTGCTCGTCGACTGCGGCCTGTACCAGGAGCGGGCCTATCTTGACCGCAATTGGGAGCCGTTTCCGGTTCCCGCGGCCGGTCTCGACGCATGCCTCCTGACCCATGCCCATCTGGATCACTGCGGCCGCCTGCCCCGGCTGGTCAAAGAAGGCTTCGCCGGCCCCATCGTCGCGACCGGAGCCACCGCGGACGTAGCCCGGGTCGTGCTGCTCGACGCGGCCCATATCCAGGAAGAAGACGCGTCTTTTAAGAGAAAACGCCACGCGCGGGAGGGGCGGAGCGGCCCTCATCCCGAGATTCCGCTCTATACCGTGGACGAGGCCCGGAAGACCTTCCCGCTGTTCGCGCCGGCGGCCTACGAAAAGCCCGTCGATCTGGGCGGAGCGACACGCGCCGTTTTCTGCGACGCCGGCCACATCCTGGGCTCGAGCATGATCGAGATCCGATCGGGGGAGGGGAGCGGACGGCGGACCATCGTCTTCTCGGGCGATATCGGCCAATGGAACAAGCCTCTGGTCCGCGATCCGAGCCTGTTCGAGGAGGCCGACGCCGTGGTCATGGAATCGACCTACGGCGACCGCGATCACGACGATCCGGCGAGTGTCGAGGACCTCTTGACCCGCATCGTCCGCGAGACGGTCGCCCGCGGGGGCAACCTCGTGATTCCGGTGTTCGCCGTCGAGCGGGCCCAGGAAGTACTCTATGTCCTGGGCCGCCTGCTGGCCGCGAAGCGCATCCCGCGCCTCCTGACCATCCTCGACAGCCCGATGGCCGTCGAGATCACCGGCCTGTTCGGGCGCCATCGGGCCATCCTCGACGAGGAAGCCCGGGCCCTCTACCGTTCCGGCCGCGCGCCATTTGAATTTCCCGGCCTCAAGCTCTTCCGAACGGTCGAGGAATCCAAGACGATCAACGCGATCCGCGGCTCCTCGATCATCCTGGCCGGTTCCGGCATGGCTACGGCCGGCCGGATCAAGCACCATTTGCTGGCGAACATCGAGCGGCCGGAATCCACGCTGCTGTTCGTCGGCTACCAGGCCCGCGGCACCCTCGGCCGCTTGATCACCGAGGGGCGGCCCGAAGTCCGGATCAACGGCCGGACCGTCGCCGTCAAATCCCGAGTCGAGAGGATCCAGGGCTTCTCCGGCCATGCCGATCGGGGCGACCTCCTCCGCTGGCTGGGATCGTTCCGCAAACCTCCCCGCCGACTGTTCCTGATCCACGGCGAGGAGGAGGCGGCCGCGTCATTGGCCGGCCTCATTCGCGAGCGGCTCGGCTGGGATTCGCTCGTCCCCGGCTATGGCGAGAGTTTTGAGATGGATTGAGAAAGACCGGCGGAACGTCTTGCGCCGGGCCGGGCAAGGCGAGTAAAATACCTTCTTCACAAGCGAGGTCCTTCATGAACAAGGAGTCCGCGCCCGCTCCCGCGCCGGCGGCCAAACGCCGGGCGGGCAAGGCCCTCCGGATCATCGAGCTGTCCGTCTCGGGCGTCCTTATCGTCTTGCTCGTCGTCCTGATCTTCCGCTTTCACCTGCTGGGCGACGGGGAAGCCGACCCGACCGCGCGCTGGTCCGATATCACCGTGACCGAGGCCAAACTGGGCCCGCTGCGGGATTCGCTGTCCGTCGAAGCCACCGTTCAGCCGCTGGCCACCATTTACATGGACGCCGTTGAAGGCGGCCGGGTGGAGAAGATCTTCGTTGAGGTCGGCTCGGTCGTCAAGCAAGGCGACCCCATCGTCCAAATGGAAAATGCCAACCTCCTGATGGATATCATGAGCCGGGAGGCGGAGCTGTCCCAGCAATCCAACAACCTTCGCAACACCGGCCTGTCCATGGAGCAGTTCAAGCTCCAGCTCAGCCAGCAGCTGACCGACATTGACAACCAGATCCTCCAGCAGAAGAAGCTCTATGACCGCTATGCCGAGCTGGACAAGGACAATCTGATCTCGAAGCAGAGCATCGAGCAAGCCCGCGACCAATACGACTACCTGCTCAAGCGCAAGGATCTGATGGAGAAGAGCCAGAAGAGCGAGCTGGCTTTGCGCAACTCCCAATTCGAATCCCTGGAGCAGTCCCTGACCCGGATGCAGGCCAACCTGGATTCGGTCAAGCAAAAGCAGGACAACCTGACTATCAAGGCGCCCATCGCCGGCGTCGTCACGGCTTTGGCGGTCGAGATCGGCCAGACCAAGACGGCCGGCCAGCGCCTGGGCCAAATCGACGTCCTGAACGGGTTCAAAGCTACGGCCGCGATCGATGAGGAGAACCTGCCCCGGATCGAAGTCGGCGCCGCAGCCGAGTTCGATTACGACGGCCGCGTCTATACGCTCGACGTGCGGAAGATTTTCCCCGAAGTCCGGGAGGGCAAATTCCAGGTCGAGCTGGAATTCCGGGGCGAACGCCCCAAGGGCATCAAACGCGGCCAGACCCTGCACATCCGGATCGGCCTGGGCGAAGTGACCCAGGCCCTGCTCCTGCCGCGGGGCGACTATCTGAAGGCCTCCGACGGCGACTGGGTCTATCGGATCGACCAGGTCGCCGGCCAGGCCGTTCGCCAGTCCATCCGGATCGGCCGCCAGAACGCCGAAGTCGTGGAGATCGTCAAGGGCCTCAAGGCCGGCGACCGGGTCATCACCTCGGCCGTGGGCGCCTTCGGGGCGCGGGATACGGTCGTCCTCAAGGACAAGTAGGGAAGGAGGCCGGGCCCACCATGCGCCTGCACCGCCGCGCACTCTGTCTGCTCCTCGGACTCGGGATTCTCCCCCTGCGGGGCGCGGCCCAGGACCGCGAAGCCGCCATGTCGCTGGGCGCCTGCATCCTGGAAGCCCTCCGCAACAACCTCGGGGTCGCCATTGAGGTCATCAATCCCCGCCTCTCGGCCTTGTCATTCTCCTTCGTCAAGGAGAAATACATCCCCGCGATGTCCTTCGGCTTCAGCTCCTCCAACACCAGCTCGGCTTCGTTCTCCTGGATCGAGGCGGCCGCCCTGATTTCGTCCCAGGATCAAAACTACTCCGCCCAAGTCTCCGAGTTCATCCCCACCGGCGGCCGGGTGTACGCGACGCTGGGCGCCTATAAAAGCGAGAGCAACCGCAGCTTCCAGACGATCAACCCGCGCTACGGCAGCACCCTGACCTTCTCGGTCTGGCAGCCGCTGCTGCGCAATTTCGGCATCAACCTGAACCGGCGCGACGTCGTCGTGGCCCGCAACAACCTGAACATCACCGAGATCCAGTTCCGGTCCGTCCTGCAGAACACCATCTATACGGTCGAGCAGTCCTATTGGAACCTGGTCTACGCCGTCGAGGCCCTCAAAGTCCGCCGGCAGTCCCTGGATCTGGCCAAGGACTTGCTGGCCAAAAACACCCGCGAGGCCGAGGTCGGGACGATCGCCCCGATCGAGGTTCTCAACGCCGAGGCCGAGGTCGCCACCCGCGAGGCGGACATCCTGCAGGCCGAAGCGTCGGTCGCCTCCGGACAGGACTCCCTGGCCACCATCCTGAACCTGCCCCGGGAGGAGGGCCAGCCTCGGCTGGCCCGGATCGTCCCGATCGACCAGCCCGCCTTCGAAGCCCGGCCGCTCGACTTTGAAGCCAGCCTTCAGACGGCCTTGGAGAACCGAGCCGACTTGCAGGTCACCCGAATCGACCTGGAAAATAAGGATCTGACCTACGCCTACCTGCGCAACCAGCTTCTGCCGGACCTGTCGCTCAGCGCCTCCTATTGGAGCCCCGGCATCTCGGGCACCCAGATCCTGTACCAGGACAACGACCCGCTGACCAACGTGGTCATCGGATACGTGCCGGCCGGCGCCAAAGACAGCCTCCGCGACGCCTTCCGGCTGCGCTATCGCAACTGGTCGCTCAGCCTGAGCTTGAGCATCCCGCTCAACAACTACCTGACCAAGGACCATTTCACTCAGATCAAGATCAGCCGCGACCAGTCGGTCCTGCGGCTCAAGAACCTGGAGCAGCAGGTTTATCTGGAGATCAAGAATTCCGTCCGGGACGTCGAGACCAACTTCAAGCGGGTCCAGGCCTACCGGCTGGCCCGGGAGCTGGCCGAGAGGAGGCTCCAGGCGGAGGAGAAAAAGCTCAAGGTCGGGCTGACGACCAACTACCTCGTTCTGCTCAACCAGCGCGACCTGGCCACCGCCAAGACCAACGAGCTGAAGGCCCTCATCGACTACAACCTGTCGCTCTCGTCTCTGGAGCGGTCCCTGGGCACGAGCCTCGAGACCAAGGGCATCCGGATCGAGGACGTCATCGGGGGCGGCGCCGACCGTTGAGCGAGAAAAAGGCGAGGCCGGCCCGCATCGTTTCGCCCGGCCGGATCGTATCATCTATCTCAGGAGGTCCGCATGAGATACCGCATTCTTGACGGGGGCATACCCCGCCGCCGATTTCTCGAGCTGGGGCTGAAAGGGAGCTTCGTTCTCGCCGCCGGACCAAGCCTGCTCAAGAGCCTGGGAGCCGCCCAAGGCCGGGGATCCGGCGTGGCCACGGCCGTCGACCCGGGCCTGTTCAATCGGGTTCTCCGCAAGGGCTTGGAGAAGGGCGGCGATTTCGCCGAAGTGTACCTGGAAAAGCGGATTTCTCGAACGATCCTCCTGGAGGAGGGCAAGTTCAAGAGCGCGATCTTCGACATCAGCCGGGGCGCCGGTGTCAGGGTCCTGTCGGGCGACAAGACTGGATACGCCTACACCGACGAGCTGACGGACGACAAGATTCTGCGGGCGGCCGAAACCGCATCGGCTATCGCCCGGGGCGGCTTTCCCGCCAAGCCGGTCGACGTCAAGGCGGCCCGAAGGCCTTCTTACATAACCGTCCGGGTGCCGTTGCAGGATGTGGCCGACGAGAAGCGGCTGGACGTCATGCGCCGGACCCATCAGGCCGCCCTCGATTACGATAAGCGCATCGTCATGGCTTCGGTCAGCTATTATGACGAGATCCGCGGCCGGACGATCGCCAACTCCGAAGGCCTGCTGTTCACCGACGAGCTGCCGCTGCTGTTCTTCATCATCCAGACCCTGGGCACGGCGGGCGGCGCCTCGCACATGGGGCGGGAGCGGATCTCGGCCCACTCGGGGTTCGAGCTGTTCGACGGCGGGAGAGCGGAGAAGGCGGCCCGGGCTTGCGCCCGCGAGTCCATCGCCATGCTCCAGGCCAAGGACGCCCCGGCCGGCAAGATGGACGTGGTTATGCAGAACGGCTGGGGCGGGGTCCTGGTCCACGAAGCCGTCGGCCACCCGCTCGAAGCCGACAACATCGCCAAGAAAATCGGCTCCTTCACCGGCAAGCTGGGGAAGAAAGTCGCTTCGCCCGTCTTCAATATGGTCGACGACGGGACTCTGCCCGGATTCCGCGGCACGACCGATGTCGACGACGAGGGGACGCCGATGAAGAGGAATGTCCTGATCAAGGACGGCGTCCTCCAGAAATACATGACCGACATCCTGTCGGCCCGCCAGATCAAGACCGATCGAACCGGGAACGGGCGGCGGGAAAGCTTCCGCAATCGGCCCATCCCGCGCATGACCAACACCTTCATCGACAAAGGGACCTCGGCTCCGGCCGACATCCTGGCTTCGACCAAGAGCGGTCTCTATGTCCAGGGCTTGAGCGGCGGCAGCGTCAACGACGTCACCGGCGTCTTCAACTTCACCTGCCGCGAAGCCTACCTTATCGAGAACGGGCGCAAGACCCAGCCGGTCAAGGGCGCGACCCTGATCGGGTCCTGCCTGGAGGTCATCCAGGGCGTGGACGCCGTAGGCGACGACCTTGATTTCGGGCCGGGCATCTGCGGCAAGGGCCAGTCGGCCGAGGTCACGGCCGGCCAGCCCACGGTCCGCCTGCGGGGCATCAATGTCGGCGGCACGCGCGCCGCACGGTGAGGGAAGGAGAGACACCATGGACTTGAACGCCATCTCCGAAAAACTGATCAAAGCCTGCCTCAAGAAAGGGGCGGACGGGGCCGAAGTTTACATCGAGTCGGGCCGCACCCTCAGCCTCGAGGTCCGCAACGGCGAGGTCGAGACCGTCGAGGAGGCTTCTTCCCAGGGAGCTGGCCTGCGCGTTTTCTTAAAGGGCCGGATGGCCTTTGCCAGCTCGAACGACCTGCGTCCCGAGTCGCTGGAGGCTGCCGCGGACCGAGCCGTGGGATTCGCCCGCATCACCACCGCGGACGAGAACAACGTTCTTCCGGATGATCGGACGACGATCGAAGTGCCGGGCCTCTATGACCCCGCCATCGCCGGCGTCCCGCTGGCCCGCAAGATCGAGCTGGCCAAGACGGTGGAAAAGCTGGCCATGGCCGACAAGCGGATCAGCAAGAGCGGCGGCGCCGGATACGGCGAGGGGGAGACCGAGATCGTCATCGCCAATTCCCTGGGCTTGCGCAAAAGCCGTCGCGCGTCCTCCTGCTCCCTCGGTGTTTCGGTCGTGGCCGAAAAAGGCGAGCAGAAAACCGACGGCAGCGAAAGCTGCCAGCGGCGGTTCTTCGCCGACCTCAAAAAGCCCGAAGAGATCGCCGCCAAAGCGGCCCAGGACGCGATCGGCATGCTCGATCCGCGAATGGTCAAGACGCAGCGGGCGGCCGTCATCTTCGATCCCGATACGGCCGGGGCTCTCTTGGGCGGCATTCTGGCCGCCGTCCATGGCGAGCGGGTCCTGCAAAAAGCCAGCTTCCTGGCCGACAAGTTGGGGCGTCTGATCGCTTCCCCTCTGTTGACCGTCATCGACGACGGCACTCGCCCCAAGGGGCCGGCCAGCACCCCGTTCGACGGCGAGGGAGTGACCGTTCAGAAGCGCCTGATCATCGATAAGGGCGTCCTGCGCGGGTTCCTCTACAACACGGCAGTGGCCAAACGGGCCGGAACCAAGAGCACGGGCAACGCCTCGCGCGGCGGCTTCACCGGCCTGCCGGGCATCGGCCCCCACAACTTCTTTCTGGCCGCGGGAACGTCCAAGACGACCGACATCCTGGCTTCGACTAAGACGGGCCTGTGGCTCAAGGAAGTCACCGGCTATGGGATCAACCCGGTCAACGGCCAGTTCAGCGGCGGGGCTTCGGGTTTCTGGATCGAAAACGGCAAGGTCGCCTTCCCGGTCAAAGGGCTGACGGTGGCCGGCACGGCCGAGGAGATGCTGATGGGCCTCGACGCCGTGGCCGACGATCTCGACCTCGACAGGGGAGTGACCGGCCCGACCTTCCGGATCAAGAGCCTGCAGATCGGCGGCGAATAAGGAGCTTTTCGCCCAATTCCTGGCGGGGCGATTCGGGGTGTCGACCCGGCGGCGTCGGCCTCTTCTCGCTTTTTCCCACAGCTCTCCTCGGCGCCTCAAGCGCTTCGCGGTCCTCGTAGGGACGTCGCTTCGACAATCCCCGCGAGGGCGGAACTGCGCATTCCAGATCGCCCGGTCTTGGAGTCCGCCCACTCCATTTCGGTACTGTTAATTAATCGCGTGCTCAAACAGTCCTCGGCGGCCGCAGCTCTTCGCAGTCCTTGTAGGGACGTCGCTTCGAAAGTCCCCGCGAGGATTGGCTTCCCTCGGAGAGTTGTGGAAAAAGGCGCCGCCCTCGCGATTTCGCCGTTGGCCGATCTTGCTGCGTTGTTCCCTCGCCACAATCACGTCTATAGGAGGAACTATCCACGCAGCATGATACCGTTGCCCCCAACGGCACACCCCGAACCGCCTGACCGCCTCGGAATTGATCGAGAAGAAATGGCTTCATTCGAGCGGGGGCGGGAAATCCGCGACGCCGTTCGCGGCGGCGTCGGCCCGCATGATGCGCCGCAGCTCGGTTTGCAGCCGCTCGTCCACGGAGACGACCGGCTTGGCCAGGATCTTGACGACCTCCTCATGAGCCCGCTCGTCGATCGTCTTCCCGCCCGCCGCCAGCCAGGCGTCATACGTATCGCGGTCGGCCAGCTTGACGGTCGAATGGTCCTGCCGGTACCACTTCCGGGTATGATCCAGGGTCAGGAACGAGATCGCGGGATCGAAGTCCTCGAACAGATGGAGAGCGATCGGGTCCTCGCGCTGGACGATGCCCTTGATCAACCGCAGGGCCAGGCCGCAGATCTCGTCGTCGATGAGGAGCTTTTCCAGGCTGATGGTGCTCTCGTAGTCCATCATGCCGGGCCCGGAGACGACATTGATGCCGGCCAGGGCGGCCAGAACGGCACCTATCCCGGTCTCGTAGCCGGCCTGGGCGTCGTTGGTCTTGGCATCGCTCAAGGCCATATAGGCGTGCGTCGGCAGCTCCAGGCGCTTGCCCAGCTGGGCGTAAGCCATATCGATCATCATCGTCTCCATGGCCCCCATCGGAGTCGTCCCCTTGCGCATGTCGAAGCTCGAGGGCGAGCCGCCGAAGATGATCGGGGCGCCGGGAGCGGCGGCCTGGGCGATGGCCAGGCCGGCCAGGTTCTCGACGACATGCTGGACGAGGGTGGCGGTGATCGTAGCCGGCGAAGCGGCGCCGGTCATGCCCATGGAGATGAGCTCCGAGGGGATGCCCGCCCGGGCGCAGTCAATCAGGCTTTGGGCGGTCAGGTTGCTCCACTTGAGGGGAGGGGAGGGGCAAGCGTCGAAGATGGCCAAAGGCCGTTTGCGAAGCGCCTCGGAACCACCCCGGACGGCGGCCAGCATCTCGCGCATCGGTTCGAAGCCGGCCACCCGGAAGGTGCCCGTGACGATCGGCTTAGCCGAGAAAAGCAGGCCGACATATAGCCGGAACGAATCGGCCAGGATCTCGGGGATGTCCCGGGCGACCAGCCCGGTGCTTTGAAGATCGAGGTTCGCACAGGCGTCGGCCACCCGGACGAAGTCGACCAAGTCGGAGGTCGTGGGCGTCCGTTCGCGCCGGGTTTCTTGGTCGAGGATTCGGACGCCGGCCGAGCCCGGATCGAAATGGACCTCGTCCCCGCCCAGGGTGAATTCGCGTCCTCCCGTGCGGTCGGCCAGGGTGATCGTATCCGGCGTGTGGCGCAGGAGGCCTTCCATCAGGGAGCGAGGGATGCGGACCCGTTCCCTGGCCTCATCCAGTTCCGCCCCGGCCGCGCCCAACAGGCGGCGGGCCTCGGCGTTCTCCACGAACACGCCGGTCTTCTCCAGGATGGCGAATCCTTCGTCGATGATCCGGTCGGCCAATCCGGCCGACAGCAGGTTGGCTTGGGGGCGCAGGGCGGGAAACACGGCTATTTCCCTCCCAAGACCGATTCGGCGGCCCGGACGGCAGCCACCGCGTTTTCGCCGTAGCCGTCCGCCCCGATCTCGGCCGCCCACTTGGCGGTCACCGGAGCGCCGCCGACTAGGACCTTGAAACGGTCGCGCAGGCCCCGCTCCCTCAGCCGGTCCATGAACCGGCGCTGGGCGAGCATGGTCGTCGTCAGCAGGGACGAAAGACAGATCAGGTCCGCCCCGGCCTCGACCGCGGCGTCGATGAACCGGTCGAGCTTGACGTCGGCGCCCAGGTCGAGGACGTCGAATCCGTTGGCCGAAAGCAAGGATGCGACGAGGTTCTTCCCGATATCGTGGATGTCGCCCTCGATCGTCCCGATGACCGCCTTGCCCTTGGCCAGACCGGCGGACGGCCCGGCGGCCTCCAGGGCCGGTCGGAGGGCGGCCATCGCCGCCTTCATGCCCTCGGCGCTTTGGATGAGTTCGGGCAGGAAATAATCGCCGCACTCCCACAGCTCGCCGACCTTGTGCAGGCCGGGGACGAACCCGAGGGCGATGATGTCATGGACGAGGAGACCGGCGGCCAAGCCTTCGGCGGCCAGCCGGGCGGCGGCCTCCCGATCGCCATCGATGAGGGCTTGGGCCATGCGGCCATAGAGGGGATGATCGGACATGCGGGCTCCTTTCGGCGGCGCTAGGGCCTCAGCGCCACGGCTTGAACTCCAGGCTTTCGACGAATTGGGATTGGAAGTCCTCGCCCCGGGCCAGCGAGACATGCCGGATGCGGCCGGCCAGGGACTCGCAACGGGCTCGTTCCCCGGCCGAGAGAAGCAGGATTCTCGCCCCGGCCAGCGAGGTGTTGCCGACAAACCGGATCCGGGCCGGGTCAACCTCTGGGATGAGCCCCAGGCGGGAGGCGTTGCGGACGTCCAGGGTGCTGCCGAAGGCGCCCGCGACACAGACGCCGTCGAGATCCCCGGTCGCGAGTCCGGCCTCCGCCAAGAGCATGTGCAGGCCGGTCTTGACGGCCGCGGCCGCCAATTGGACCTCACGGACGTCCTTCTGGGACAGGGCGATCCCCGGCGCCACCGGGATCGTCCGGCCGGGCGCGAGGACGGCGCCGGAAGCGTCGATCCAGCCTTGATCCAAAGCCACGGCCAAAATGTCGATGAGGCCGCTGCCGCAGATGCCGGCGGCCGGCCGGCCTCCGATGACACGTAGGTCCAGACGCCCGTCCCGGAAGGCCGCCGCGTGGACGGCGCCGGGACCGGCGATCATGCCGCAGCTGAGCGACATCCCCTCGAAGGCGGGGCCGGCCGCCGTCGACGTACAGGTCAGCCGGCAACCGTGCTTGAGGACGATCTCGCCGTTGGTCCCCAGGTCGAGGAAGAGAACCTCGTCCGGACCGCTTTCGATATCGACCGCAGCCAGGCCGGCCGCGATGTCGCCTCCGACGAAGCTCTTGATCGCGGGCGCGAAATAGACCCGTCCCTCCGGATTGGCGGCCGAACCGACCGGCCCGGCCGGAAAGGCGGGAAGCACGGAAAAAAGCGATTGGAAGGGCGCCACGGCCAGGCCGTCCACCGGAAGCCCGAGGGCCAGATGGGCCATGGCGGTATTGCCGGCCACGACCGTCTCGTAGACCTCGGAGGCTTCGCGGCCGGACTGTTCGAGCAGCCGCAGGAGAAGCGCGTTGATCGTCTCCCAGGCCGCCCGGCGCAGGCCTTTGGCCTGCCCAAAGTCCGCGTGGGCCGCCGTGACCCGGGTGACGACGTCCGCCCCGAATCGGACTTGCCCGTTGAGCGCCGCCTCGGCGGCGATTGTCCGTCCGGTCTCGAGATCGACCAGCTCGGCGGCGACCGTCGTCGTGCCGAGATCCACGGCCAACCCAAGCTGGCGGGCGGAAGTGTCTTCCGGCTCGACGTCCAGCAGGGACCGGCCGTGGACGACGGCGGTCAGGACCCGCGACTCGTCGGCCGGGGAAGATGCCGCCAGGCCGCGCATGGCGGCGAGGGAGGCCTCGAGCGCGGGGTCCGGCAGGAGGGACAACAGCCGGTCGAGGTCGGAGCCGGGGTCTTGGAGCGACGCGGCAGGAGGGCGGACGGCATACTTGCGCAGCGGCGGATCGAGCGAAACCGGGCGCCGAAAGCCTTCGCTAAGCGCCGGGACGTCGGAAATCGCGGGGACCAGCGACGCCTCCGGGACCGCGATCGTCAAAGGGCCCTGGACCGATATCCGGCAGGCTAGGCGGGCGGCGGCGGAAGCGCCGCGGCGGGCCAGGACGGCGGTCTCCGAGGGATCCGGCAGACCGGCGTCGCCGGACTCGATCTCGACCAGGCATTTCCCGCAGACGCCCCGCTTGTGGCAATAGAGGCTGACGGGATATCCCGCTTCGCGGAGGGCATCGGCCAAATTCGTTCCGGCTTCGATATCGACCGCGGCCCCCTCGGGCCGGATGGTCAAGCGATGGCGGCTCATGCGAATCCTCCTGGAGGGGCGTCCGGGACGGCGGGCGGGCGCCGGGATAAGCGCCGCAGCCAGATGAAGTAGGCCGGCAGCCCGAGCAGGGAAACCCCGGCCGAAGCGGCGGCCAGGCCCGGGCGCGTCGAGGCGCTGAGGAAGAAGATAGCCAGGTTGACAAGGGCGAAGAGACCGGGAACGAGAGGGGATCCCCAAGTCCGATAGGGGCGGGCAAGCTCGGGCCGGCGCTTCCGCAGCCACGGGACGGCCAAGGCGGTGGCGGCGAAGAAGATGGTCAAGGCAAAAACGACGAACTCATAGAGCCTTTGGAATCCGCCGGTCAGGCAAAGCAGGGCAGCCACGGCCATCTGGACGACCAGGGCCCGGGCGGGAAGCGCCGTTCGGGGATGAACCCGTCCCAGAGCGCGCCAGAACAGGCCGTCGCGAGCCATGGCGAACGGGACGCGGGCGCAGAAGAGGATATTGGCGCTTAGACAGCCTAGGACGGAGACCGCCACCAAGACGGCGAATCCGGTCGCGGCGGCGGGGCCGAATAGCCGCCGGGCGGCGGTCTCGCCGATCCGGACGACACCCCGCATCTCCGCAACCGGAACGGCCAGGTTGTAGACGATGTTGCTGAGGATATAGAGAGCCGTGATAATCAGGGTGCCCAATCCGAGGGCGGCCGGCAGGGTGCGGCCGGGACGCTTGATCTCCTCGGCCGTGCAAGTGACGGAATACCAGCCGTCGTACGTCCAGAGGACGGCGAGGAGCGCCGCCCCGAACCCCGCCCATCCGATGGGAGCCGAGCGAAAGGCGCTCCCGATCGAAAAGCCCGAGCTTGGCGCAAGGGCGACGGCTAATCCGGCCGCAATGAAGACCGCCAGGCCGGCCATTCGCAGGACAACCAGGGAGCTTTGGAAGCGCATCCCGGCCCTCAGCCCGACGAGGTTCAACCCGGAGACGATGATGACGGCGCCGGCGGCCAGAAGGCGGGGGAGCGTCAAGGCCAGCGACAGGCCGGCCGGGCCAAGTTGAACGAGCACTCGGGTCCCGGAAAGAGCAGGGGCGAAGGGGCTAAGGGATTCGATCAATGCGGCGGCCAGGGCCGCGACGCCGCCGCATCCGACAATCCAAAAAAAGCTCCAGCCGTAAAGAAAGGCGGGAAGCTTGCCGTAGGCTTCGCGCAGATAGACATACGGCCCTCCGGCGCCCGGGAAGATCGTCCCGAGCTCGGCGAATGTCAGGGCGCCCATCAGCGTGATCACTCCGCCGAGCAGCCAGGCCAAGAGGAGATGGAATGAGGAAGGGCAATCGGCCGCCATCAATCCCGAGGTCATGAAGATGCCGGAGCCGAACACAGAGCCGATGAGCAGGAAGACGGCATCTCCAAATCCAAGCTTGCGGCGCAGCGCTGAGATGGCCATTGTCTTATATATTATTGATTATATTATAATTACATTGTTTTTATCGTGTGATAAATGAGCCATTTTCCCTCGTCCGCCATCTTACGAAATTCTGGACGACAAAGCAATGCGCAAACGATTCCGCGGCAAGCGCTTTATCTGGAATGCCCCCGTCACGTCTCGGGACGAGGGAGGGATGGGGGAGTCGCGAACGATACCGGACTTGGCTTTCATCGCCGCAGCCTGAACTTCACGACCGGCGGCGGAGGATGTCGCCCCCATCTTGGGTTGCCGATCGGGCTTTGTCCAGGCGAGTCATTCCGCAATCCAGTGATCCGCGAACCGCCGCTTAAACCCAGTCCGCAAATCGATGAGCATAGATTATATTGTTGCCGCGGAAAACGCCGGCTCGGCTCATGACGAAAATGATCGACATGGAAGCCGTTGAGAATCCAACTGAACCTGCGCGATCTAAGCAGGTCGTCGCCGACTGACAACGCACGCCGAATAGGATCGCACCGTCGATAGATTCCTGCCTCTGTAACGAAAGCCGTTTCGATTCCCGCACAACCAGGCCGTCGGCTGGCCGACATCATCATATTATTTTTATTATCAACAACATATAGCTATGTCGGCCGGCCGACATTATTCTCAATGAACGCTTGCATTCTTCATCGAATCGCGTTAAGTTATGGAGCGTTCGATCGGGAGGCTTCATCAAGTGATCATCACCGTCACCAATCAGAAGGGCGGCGTCGGGAAGACAACAACAGCCGTAAACTGCGCCGCTGCGCTGGCCCTAGCCGGGAAGAGGGTCCTGCTAGTGGACACGGACCCGCAAGGCCACAGCACGATCTCTTGCGTTCGCGAACCGGAAGCTTTGGCTCAATCGCTGTATGATGTCCTCAGCCAGAACAAAGTATCGATCGAAAATGTCATCGCCAAGTCGACGGTGCCGGGCTTGGACGTCGCCATCTCGCGCATCTCTATGGCGAAGCTCGAGACGGCGTTGATCGGAGAGATCGACGGGCATTACCGACTGCGCGATGCTCTGGCCCCCATCCGTCCTCAATATGACTACATGCTGATCGATACGCCGCCGACTCTGGGGCTGATCACCCTCAATGCCCTGGTTGCCGCATCGCATCTTCTGATTCCGATCCAGAGCTCATACCTCTGCCTGGAGGGGACCGACGATCTTTTGGAAACGATCGAAAAAGTCCGCCGGATCGCGAATCCTCAGCTCGAAATCCTGGGTGTCCTGATCACTTTGCATGACACAAGGACCAATCTGGCTCGCGATGTCGTCGAGAGAATCCAGGCCGTCTTTGGAGAGAAGGTCTTCAAGTCGCATATTTCGAAAAGCGTCAAAATCGAGGAATGCCCGGCTTATAAGGAATCGATATTCACTTATGCCGCCTCGTCGGTCGGCGCCCTGCAATACCGTCAAGTCGCGGAGGAGATCATTGAGCGGACAAAATCCTAAGCGCTCGGGCCTGCCCACCGCGATCGGGATGCGGCACGACACCCATTTCGTAGACTTTATCTCAAAAAAGAATGCGGCGCCCCTGATCCGCATGCTTCCCCTGGCCAAAATAGCGCCTAACCCGCACCAGGCCAGATCCTCGCTGGGCAACATTCAAGAGCTGATGGTCTCGATCAAGGCCAAGGGAGTCCTGGAGCCGATCATCGTCCGTCCGAAAGGGGATGTCTACGAGATCATTGCCGGCGAGCGCCGATACGTTGCCTCCAAGAACGTCGGGATGACAGAGATACCGGCCATCGAGATGATCGTCTCGGACAGCGAAGCGATGGAGATCTCGCTGATCGAAAACCTGCAGCGCAAAGATCTGGATCTCTTCGAGGAAGCCGATGGACTAAAGGCCTTGATGGAGATCTACGACTACAGCCACGCCCAGATCTCGGAAAAGATCGGAAAGGCCCGCTCCACTATCACCGAGATCATCAATATCAGCAAGATTCCGGCGGACATCAGGGCCGCCTGTGCCGAGTCAGGCAGCGAAAAGAACCGCAGCCTCCTGATCGAGCTGTCCAAACTGAAGGACGCGGACGAGATGAAAGCCCTGCTCAAGGAAGTCCAAGACAGGGGCTTGAAGCGCGAAGATACCAGGGATCTGACGAAGGAAATGAAGGGCAAGGATGGCGCCGCTAAGCCCAAGCATTATGTCTTCAATTACAAACCCAAGGAAGATCGCTCTTACCAGATTAAGATCGAATTCAAAAAAGAAACGGTCAGCCGCGCCGAGATCATCAGGGCCCTGGAAGACTTGTTGCAAAAGCTTAAATCCGCTCGGTAATCAAATCTTTCTACCTAAGAATCACGACGACAGGACGTCGCGAGAGTTATCGTCCTTCGATTTCGATACGAAATCGTTCAAATCTCAGTTTTAGCCGAATTTGATTTGGCGCCCTTATTTACTAGTTGACATAATATATCTTATGCGACTCACTATAAGAATTACAATCAACTTATTAATAATAAACATTTTAAGGATTTCAAACGTCTGTGGATATCGTTACTGACGATATCTTGTGCATCTGTGGATATCGAGGCCCCACCTGTCGACGGAGTTTCGCCCCTATTTCTCTACCTGATGATAAAAACGATCGAGATTCCGCCCGGCATCGCCAAGGCCTAGGGCTTATCGGGTTCCTTGCCGAACCGGCATTTAAGGTGCGTGCCATCGCAGAGCGGCTTGTTCTCGGATAGCCCGCATCGGCATAGGGTCACCCGATTGCGCGCTTCGTATCCTTCCCCGCTCGCGCTTTCAATTGGCACGCCCCCCTTGACCCATATCGGACCCAGCCCATGATGGTAAGTATCCCGGATCAGCCCGATGGACGGCGCCAGATCCGGCTCCAGAGTTCGGCCGGTTTCGTTGTTGATGGCCGTGATTCGTCCCGATGGGCAGTTCGCGGCCGACTCGACGGCGACTCGCTTCTTTTCCGGATCGCCCGATTCCTCGGTCAGCGTCCAGGCGTCGCCCTGCCGGTGGCAGAATCTGGCGATGGCGCACAAGCAAGGCACGTCGGCCAGGCTCAGGGCGGGCCCTTTGGTGACTTCGGCGACCTCGGGCTTGATGGCTAAGGGCGCCGTCTCGGTTCCATTGAACTCCTCTTTGATATGCGTCCCATCGCAAAAAGGCGCATGGCCGGTCTTCCCGCAGCGGCACAAAGAAAACGTTTCCGAGGTCTTGATATCCTCGCCCCTGGCCCAGCCCGCGGGCTCGCCGTCCGCTCCCAGGATCATCGTCTCCTCGGCCAGCGGCAGAGATCCCTTGACGAGGATGGGGCCGTTTTCCAGAATCCTGATGCTCCGATTTCCAAAAGCTTTTTCCATAAGATCCTCCGAGTCGCTCTTTACGACTTCATTTTATCGATCTATCGTAATCATGGTCAGCGCTTACGTCAATCTCGTCTGTGTATCTCACCGCATCCGCAAATCACCGATCCTTCCCAGCCGCCAGCGCCGGCTGGAAAAATACCAGCCCGTTTTGGCTCCCCTGGCCGGTTGATAAGTCGCGGCTCCAACCCCCGATTTTCAAATCGAGGTCATCAGCGCCGCTCAGTATTACCCCTGCCAATACCCCGGGCTCGGCTTCCGCCCCGGCGGTTCGACGACGGGGTTGCCGTCCTCATTCGCGAAGCGAAAGAGGGCCGGCTTAAGCCCGGGGTATCGAGCGGATTTGTTATCGATAAAGGGCCGCGACGAACGGCGACTCGCCGAGCTTCTCTCCGGAAGCCGAGAACGCCGCAACGCGATACCAGAGATCCTGGGGCTCACCCCGCATCCGATCCAGCCAGATCAGGCCGGCCCCGTCATTCGGCGCGCGCAGAACGGCGATCGTCGTGATTTCCCCCTCGGAGCCGATCCGGCGTGAAATGCGGTATTCCCCCACCCCCAGCCCCCGCGGATTCGAGACCGCCGTCCGGATCGTGACCAGCGTCTGAAGGCCCGTCGGCAGAACGAGAAGCCGCGCTTGCGGATGAACGTCGAGCGTTATCCCCGTCACCTCGACGATCCGCTCCGCTTTCGCCGTCCAACCGGCCGCGTCGGCGACGTTGACCGTCAGCACGTGCCGCCCGATCGTTTCGCCGGCCAGCGCCCATTCGAAATCGCCATTGTCCCGTTCCCGACGCGACTCAAGCGTCGGTGGGACGGAGGTTCTTGTCCAGACGATCCGCCCATCGATGGCCAAGCTCAAATCTCGGACATAGAAGTTGTCGCGGCCCTCGAAGGAAATCGTCACGGAGGGCACGCTTAGGAGAGCCCCTTCCGCAGGAGCCAACACAGCCGCTCGGGGCGGATTTCGATCGAAAGCGAACCGGATAACGTCCTCCCAAGGCGGTATTCGCGAGGCCCCGCCGTTTGTCCAGACGTCAGCCCGCCAAGCCCAGCCCTCCAGCTGATCTCCTCCGCCCCAGGGATCGGGTTGCGGCGCCGGATTCCACAGCCAAAGATAATGATCCGTCAAAGGGCCCGACCAGGTGACGGACCATGGGACGTCGGCTTCTCCTGGGTCGCTCCAGCGCCAGAAACGGGCTTCATGCTCCCCCGTACTGCCCCACTCCGGATGCAGGATCGTGACCCGCAGCTCGACGGGCGTTTTATAAACGGTGTTGTTGACGGGCGTATGGATGATGATCGTCGGGATGTCCGCGGCGGGGACCGTCTCTCGACCGAAGTTCGCCAAAGCGCCTTTATCCCTGGCGCTCATTCCGGCCGTGGCCAGCCAGGCCTTCGAGGGGTGATCGGCCGCCCGTCGCCTCAATTCCGCGGGTTGGTCGTCGTCAGCGCCGGCCCAGACCTGCATCCAGACGGCGGACTCACCCGGCGCTAATCGGATCGGGTATCGCCAAACCACCCGTTCGATGGACTCCCCGGCCCCTGCCTCCCCTGTCGCAGCCGCGGAAGCAGGCCCTTCCTTCCTTACGAATGGAAGCGATTGGCCGTCCCGCCCGGCCAGGACAAGAACCCAGGCCCGGCCGGATCCAGGCTCTCTAAATCCGACCCCGAAGGCATCGTTGCCAAGACCTAGTCCGGACGGATTCTCGACCGCCTCGCCGATCAGTTCCAGCCCCGACCGGAGCAAGCCGTCGGCGATGAACTCCATCTCCCCCTCCAGCGCCTCCGCCGTCGGATTGCGGACCGTCGTCAACCAACGCACCATATCGCCGATCCCCGGAGAAAAAACCAGACGCCGGACTTCCCACCGGCCCAGCCGTTGGGCCGGAAATACGGCCGATCCCCCATTCTCCACGATTGCGGGCGCGAGGCTGTCGTATCTTAGGAACGGCGTCGATCGCCCGCCTTGGGACTCCCTTAGCCGCACTTGTCCGATGGATGCTCCGCTGTCCTTCGGGGCACGCCCGGCCGGGCCGATTTCCAAGGCCCCGTCCGCTCCGCCGAAGCGGCCGGCTTCAAGCCGGATTGCCCATCCCGGGCCGTCGAATCGACCGGCCAAGACGGCTTCTTGTGCCGTCGTCCGGATGCCCGCCCCGACGCCGTTTCCGAACAAACAGGCGAGACTCCAAAGCCCCAGCCCGCCCAGCGACCAAAGGAATTGTCGGCTTCTCATGGGAGTCCCCCTCGTAGCTTGGGCCGACGAACGAAAAATATCCGCCGCTGCGCCAACTACTCATCAATGATAGCCGAGCCGTCCGGTTGCCGTCAATCTTCAGAAGCCCGCGCAGCATCAGGCCCAAGAGCCGCGACGGGAGCTTTCGCTCTTCGGGCGACGGCTTGGCTTTTTCCGGAAACGGGAGAAAAAAGGGCTCATCTCCCGGAGATGGGAGAT